>NZ_JBEPBF010000036.1:55727-75246 GCF_040298985.1 Streptomyces sp. NPDC001093
CCCCGGTACTCGGAGCCGTCGGCGAGCATCGCGCCGTACGGCCCGACCGACGCCGCCACCCACAGCGGCCGGTCGATGCCACCTTGCTCGTTGTTCTGGTCAGTCCTCGGGCAGCTCCACAGGGGCGATCTCGTCGTACACGTCACCCGGGCCGGGGTTGGCCGGGTCGGTCTCGCCGCCGAAGTGGTGCATGACGCCCCAGACCGCGTTCAGCGCGGTCTGGATCGCGCCCTCGGCCCAGCCGGCCGTCCAGGAGATGTCGTCGCCGGCGAGGAAGATGCCCCGCTTGTCCTCGGGCAGCCGGTCCTGCATGAAGTGGGTGAACAGGCGCCGCTGGTAGCGGTAGTGGCCGGGCAGGTTGGCCTTGAACGCGCCCATGAAGTAGGGCTCGTTCTCCCAGGAGACCGTCACCGGGTTGCCGATGATGTGCTTCCTGATGTCGACCTTCGGGTAGATCTCGCCGAGCGACTTCAGCATGACCTCCATCCGCTCGTTCGCGGACAGCGGCAGCCACTTCAGGCTGTCGTCGCACCAGGTGTACGACAGGCAGATGACGGCGGGCTGGTCCGGGCCGTTGTCGAGGAGGTAGGTGCCGCGGGTCATGCGGTCGGTCAGCGTCATCGACATGACGTCCCGGCCGGTCTCCTCGTCCTTGTCCAGCCAGAACGGCCGGTCGACCGGGACGAAGAGCTTGGAGCTCTCCATGTAGTGGGTGCGCTCGATCGCCGTCCAGTGGTCGATCGGGAAGAGCGAGTCGTCGCAGGCGATCTTGGACAGCAGCATCCAGGACTGGGCGGTGAAGATCGCCGCCTTGTAGGTGCGGATGTCGCCGTTCGCGTCGGTCACCGTGATCTGGTTGCCCGCGGTGCGGTGCAGCCGGGTCACGGCCGGGCGCGGCTCGCCGTCGACGTGCAGGGACTTCAGCGAGGTGCCGTACGGCCAGTGGACGATCTTCTCCGGCGCGCGCTCCCACAGGCGCAGCGGCAGCTGCTGGGAGCCGCCGACGATGCCGCGGTGGTGGTCGTCGGCCTCGGTGTAGACGACGCGCAGGATCTCCAGGATGGAGTTCGGGAAGTCGGTGTCCCAGCCGCCGGTGCCGAAGCCGACCTGGCCGAAGATCTCGCGGTGCCGGAAGGACTTGAAGGCCTCGGAGTCGCAGAGGAAGCCGTAGAAGGTCTGGTTGTCGAGCTTCTCGACCAGCTTCGACCAGATCTCGCGGATGCGCGGGACGTCCCGCTCGCGCATGGCGCGGTTCATGTCGGAGAAGTCGGCGCCCTCGTCGAGGCACCTGTTCCAGGCGTCGGCGACGTCCCGGTACACCTGGGGCAGGTCGTCGACGGTCTCGGCGTAGTGCGACTCGCCCTTGAGGTCCACGACGGTCGAGGGGGTGGCCTCGGCCAGCGGGTTCGGGAACGGCCTGGTCTCCAGCCCCACCATGTCGATGTAGTGCTGCAGGGCGGTGGAGGACGGCGGGAAGCGCATCGCGCCCATCTCGGCCGTCAGCGTCTCGTCGCAGCCCTCGAAGCCGACCGTGCGCAGCCGGCCGCCGATCTGGTCCGCCTCGTAGACGACGGGCTTGAGGCCCATCTTCATCAGCTCGTAGGCGGCGACGATGCCGGACAGGCCGCCGCCGATGACCGCGACCTCGGTGCCGTGCTCGGTCGCGGGTATCTGACCGAGGCCCGCCGGGTGGGCGAGGAAGTCGTCGTAGGCGTAGGGGAAGTCCGGGCCGAACATGGTGATCGGCGGCTGCTGCTCGTCGGTGTGCTCGACGGCGTTGGGCACCGTGGACGTCATGGGGTACGGACTCCTTGCACGAGGTGAAACAGGGGGGAGGCTTTTTGCGGCGGCTCAGCCGAGCGACCCGTACAGACCGGGGCGGCGGTCCTGCAGGTACGGGTTGGCCTCGCGGGAGGCGGCCAGGAAGGCGGGGTCGGCGTCGGCGAGCACCAGCTGCTCGGCGCGGCCGGCCCGGGTGCGGGCGACGCCGTCGGGACCGGCGAGGACGGAGAGGCCGACGAACTCGAACTCCCCTTCCCGGCCGACCCGGTTGACGTACGCGACGTACATCTGGTTCTCCCAGGCACGCACCGGCACCAGGGCCTCGGCGACGAACTGGAAGGGGTGCATCTGCGCGGTCGGGACGACGAGGAGGTCGGTTCCGGCCAGGGCGTGGGCGCGGACGTTCTCCGGGAACTCCACGTCGTAGCAGATCATCAGGCCGACGGTGAGGCCGTTCAGCTCGGCCTGGACGACCGGCTGCTCGCCGGGCGCGAAGTGGTCGCGCTCGAAGCAGCCGAAGAGGTGGGTCTTGCGGTAGTTCGCGAGCCGGGTGCCGTCCGCGGAGATCAGCTGGGCGGAGTTGTAGACGGTCTCGCCGTCGCGCTCCGGGTAGCCGTAGACGATCGCCAGGCCGTGCCGGTGGGCCAGCTCGGCGATCGCGTCCGCGCTGTCGCCGTCGGCGGGCTCGGCGAGGCGGGCGATGTCGTCGCCGATCGCGTACCCGGTGAGGAACATCTCCGGTGCGGCGAGCAGCGCGGCACCCGCGGCGGCGGCACGGCCCGCGGCCTCGTCGAGGACCTTGAGGTTCTCGGCGATCGAGCCGGGGCGGCCGGAGCTCTGGAGGAGGGCGGTGCGCATGCGTGTTCCTCACCGGACGCAGGGGGTTAGGGGGTCATTAAGAAGGTACGGTCGGCGCGCTCGGCCGGACAAGAAGGAGCCGTTGCGCGCCTGTGCGCGGTTCGTTGCGTGGAATGCGGGTCGGACGGCGATTCGTTGCGCCCCCTCGGGGCCGCATCCCGTCCTCCCCGAGGCGCAGGTCACGGCCGGGGTTCCCCGCCGGACGGCGGAGGTGGGTTCCCGCCTGCGGAGCGATGTGTGCCCGTTCCGCCGCTCCCGCTGATCACCGCCGGCACGGCCGGGGCGGCACTGGCCTCGGGCGGCGCGGCGCACCCTCCCCGGCCGGCGGCGGAGCACGCACAGCGGGAGGCCGCCGCGCGGGTGACCGGCGGCGAGGTCGCTGCGGCTGGGCGGGGGTCGGCAGTCCCGCGGACACCGGGGACCTGCCGCCGTGCGTGTCCTCCGCGCGCTTCGAGAAAGTGAAGCAGGGCACGGGTGACTTCGGGGTCGTGCCCTGGCAGCCGAAGCTCTGGGTCCGGCTACTTGCCGGTGCCGACGGGGTCGACGGTGACGGCGGGGCCGCTGCCGTCCGAGACCGGCACGTTGATGCTGACGGGCAGGGTGCGCGAGTGGGTCTCGTTCGGCGGGGTGACGACGAGACCGGTGAAGGTCTCACCGCTGCCGCCGGAGGTGTTCGGCGGGTAGTGCAGGGTGAAGCGGGTCTCCTCGCCCGGCTTGACGCTGACCGCGACCGGGGCGACCGTGCTCCGCTCGGCGCTGACCGTGCCGTCCTTGCTCTTGAGGTCGGCGCCGGGGAAGCCCTTGAGGGTGCAGGTGGCGGAGCCGGTGTTCTTCAGGTTGACGACGAGGGTGCCCTCGGCCATGCCGCCGGAGGTGCTGAAGGCGAGGTGGGAGGTCGGGCAGGCACCGGAGGCGCCGCCCGCGGCCGTGCCGCCGCCGCTCGCGCCGGACCGGCCGGTGGCGGTGCCCTTGCCGGAGGTGCCGGTGGAGGCCGCACTGCCGTCGGAGGCCTGGGAGCCGGAGCCCTGGGAGGCGGAGCTCTGCGAGCTCGGGGCGGAGGAGTCGCCGGAGCCGGACGAGCTCTTGCCGCTGCCCTGGCAGGCGGTGAGCGACAGGCCTGCGACGGCGACGACGGCGAGCAGCGAGAGCTTGTGGACGCGCATGGTTCCCCTTCGGGGTATCGGTGACGTGCCACCCCCTGAGATCCCCCACCGCCGCTGATGCGTTCCGGTCGGCACCGCTCTCGCACACAGCCGTGACAAACCCTAGATCTCCCGCAGCCGCTCCACGATCTCCCGCAGCAGCCCCGGGTCGGCCGCCGGGCCGCCGGCCGGGTGGCGGCGGGGCGCGTCGATACGGACCAGGCCCGCCTCGGCCAGGTCACCGAGCAGCACCCGTAGGACGGTCAGGGGCAGGTCGGCGTCCGCGGCCAGCTCCACCACGGGACGCGGGCCGCGCCGCACCAGGTCGAGCAGGGCGGCACGGGCGTGATCGACGTCGGCTCCCGGCGCGTCGGCGTCCACCGCGGTGACCCGGGACATCAGGTCGATGGCGTGCGCGCCCGAGGGCCGGGTGCGGCCGTGGGTCACCGTGTAGGGGCGCACCATGGACCCGGTCTCGTCCTCGTACCAGTGCTCGTCGCTCACCGCGGGATCATCTGGGGCTGCGGGCGGCCGCGTCCAGGTGGCGGCCGAGGCGGCGGACGAGCAGGGCCATCTCGTGGGCGAGCTGGCCGACGTCGGTGCCGGCCTCGCTGAGGACGGCGAGCCGGCTGCCGTGCCCGGCCGGGGTGATGAAGAGGTAGGCGTCGTCGAGCATCACCATGGTCTGCCGCACCGCGCCCACGGCGAACCGCTCACCCGCCGAGCGGGCCAGGCCGTGGAAGCCGGAGCAGACTGCGGCCAGATGCTCGATGTCCCGCCGGCGCATCCCGTCCGAGCTGCTGAGCGGGAGGCCGTCGGCGGTCAGCAGCACGGCCTGGCGGACGTGCTCGGTGCGCGCCACGAGGTCGTCCAGCAGCCAGCCCAGGTCCGTACCGGGCGCTCCGGCGGGCGGGTCCTGCGGCTCCGGGGTCTGGTCGTCACCGTTCATGACCGGTGTCGGTCCCTTCGTCGGCGTGGCTGGTCAGGGGGGCGGGGGCGGCGTCGGTGGGGGCGGCGTGGTCGGGGGCGGGTGCGCATGCCTCGTCAGGAGCGGGTGCGCGTGCGTGGTCCGGCGCGGATGTGCGTGGGGGTGCGGGTGCGTGGGGGCTGGACGCGCTGTCTCCCGCGCCCCTGGGGAGCTGCCGTTCCGTCGGCTTCGCGGTTCCGGAGCTGCGGGCCGTCGGGTCGGTCGCCGGCAGGCCCTTTCGGCCGCGGTCGAGGCCGCGCTGGAAGGCGCCGAAGATCGCCCGCATCTCCTCGGCGTCGACCTCCCGCCCGGGTGCCGTCTCCGGCGGGGGCGTCGGGTCTTCCCGCAGCTCCCGGGCGAGGGAGGCCTGGCGGATCCGGGTGGGGAGGGCGGGGGCCTCCGGCTCGGGAGCCGACAGGTGTGCCGGTTCCCGCCCGGCAGGCGGCTCCGGGGCCATGGCACTCCCCTCGTCGCCGGAGGGCCGGGCCATGGGCCGCCTCCGCGTGGGCAGCCCACCCGCGCCGGAAGCGGAACCGGCCCGCTTCCCCGACGGCGACTCGGCCACACCCGCAGACGCCCCGAACCCGCCCCCCGAGGGCAAGTCCCCCGCATCCGGAGCGACTGGGGGCCGGCCCCTCGACGGCAGCTCCCGTACGGTGGCGAGGCCGTCGGCGCGGCCGTGCGCGGGCAGCGTGCGGCCGTCCGGGGCACCCGCCCCAGGCCGCGCGTCCTCCGCCTCTCCGGTCTGCCGTAGGCCACTCCGCCCCGCCGCAACGGGCTCGACGGGGTCGGTCGGCTCCGCCAGCACCGCCTGTGGCAGCAGGACCACCGCCGTCGTGCCGCCGTACGGCGAGTCCCCCAGGCTCACCTCGATGCCGTGGTGGGCGGCGAGGCGGCCGACGACGTAGAGGCCGAGGCGGTCGTGGCGGGTGGGGTCGAAGGCGTCGGGGTCGGTGAGGGTGGCGTGGGCGTGGGTGCGTGCCTCGGCGTCGAGGCCGAGGCCCCGGTCGTCGATCTCGATCACGAACCCGCTGCCGACCCGCCCGGTGCGCAGGGTGACCCGGGTGTGCGGCGGCGAGAACACCGTGGCGTTCTCCAGGAGTTCGGCGACGAGATGGACGACGTCGGCGACCGCGTCCGCCGCGACGCCGATCTCCGGCATCGGCGGCACGACCACGCGGGCGTAGTCCTCGATCTCGCCGACGGCCGAGGCGACGACGTCCGCGATCGGCACGGGCCGGCGCCAGCGGCGGCCGGGCGCGGCGCCGGAGAGGATGATCAGGCTCTCCGCGTGCCGGCGCATGCGCGTGGTCAGGTGGTCGATGCGGAACAGCTCGCGCAGGACGTCGGGGTCCTCGGTACGCCGTTCCAGGGTGTCGACGAGCTTCAACTGGCGGTGCACGAGTGCCTGGTTGCGGCGGGCGATGTTGAGCAGCACCGCGAACAGGCCGCGGCGCAGGGTCGCCTGTGTGACGGCCGCCTCGACGGCGGCGAGCCGCGCGGTGTTGAAGGACCGGCCGACCTGCCCGATCTCGTCGTCGCGCACCTCGTCGGCGGCCAGCGGCGGCGCCTCCGCCACCGCGTCGACCTCCTCGCCGGCACTCAGCTTCCGCATGACCTCGGGCAGCTGACGCTGAGTCAGGACGTCGGCCGCGTCCCGCAGGGTCTCCAGGCGCCGCGAGATGCGTCGCGCACCGCGCACCGCGAACCACAGAGACAGCGCCACGGCGGCGAGCCCCACCACGCCGACGACGGCCGACTTGGTCAGCTCCCGGTAGGCGAAGGCCCGCCCGCGTGCCGCGGAGTTCTCGGCGGACTGGGTGCACAGCTGCATGTACCGCTTCACGGCCCGGTCGGTGGTGGACCGCCAGGTGTCCGCCGCGACGGCCCGCCCGGCGCCCGCGGCCCCGGCCCGCAGCAGCGCGTCCTCGCCGCGCGCCAGCGAGCCGTACAGGTTCCCGCGCTGGAAGTCCTCGAACAGGGTGCGCGAGTCGGCGGGCAGGTCCGGCACGTACGTCCGCTGGAACACCCGCCGGTCCTCGATGGTCGCGGTCAGGGTGCCGTACTGCCCGTCCGTCAGCGTGCCGGCCGCCCGCGCCCCGGCGACCAGCGCGTCCTCCCGCGAGACGAACTCCCGTACCCGCACCAGCTCGATGACGACCTGCGCCTCGCGGGCGAGCTGTCCGGCCTGCAGGGAGGTGAGCGTGGACTGCACGTCGAAGCCGGGCTCGACCAGCGCGCTGTACTCGCCGACGGCCCGGTCCCAGCTGATGTGCCGGGACAGCACCTGCGAGCGCAGCCCGTCCAGTTGCCCGGTCGCCGCGTCCATGGCGTCCAGCGCCTGCCGCTGCCGGGCCGTGAGCCGGCTGCGGTCGCCGCCCCGGATCGCCTGCCGCATGGCGTCCACGGCCCGGTCGGTACGGCGCTGCTGTTCGAGCAGCTGAGAGGCCGTGGCCGTGTCGAGGCGGGCGCCCAGGTAGGCGGCGGACATCCGGCGCTCGATCTGGATCTGCCCGACCGCGGTGTCCACGGGGGTGCCGAAGTCCTCGTACACCCCCTGGAGCCGGATCAGCGCGCGCAGTTCGGCGGTGACGGACACCATCGCGAAGCTCCACAGCGCCATCAGCGCGACGGCCGGGGCGAGCGCGAGCGCCACGATCCGCGTGCGGACGGTGGTGGGACGGCCGAGGGGCCAGCGCATGGGTACCTGCCGGTGTTACCAGTCAGTAGCGGGCGATGAGCGCGGCACAACCTACGGGATGGTCACCCCGTACCGCAATGGTGACCTGGGGTAACCCGGAGTCACGTCCTGGTCAAGGAGAACGTGGTGACGACCGCCGCGTGGTCGGAGGGCCAGTCGTTGTCCGCGACGTCGGGCCAGGGCCGCGGGCTGCCGGTGACGAGTGTCCGCGCGTCCCGTACGGTCAGGCCCCGGTGCAGGACGTAGTCGATCCGGTCCTGCGGCTCGGGCCGTCCGCTGCCGTCCTCGTGCACCGGGTGGATCGGCGACCAGGTGTGGCCGGGCTCGGCGGCGGGGTCCGGGTGGGCCTCGCGGTAGGAGTCGGCGAAGCCCGCCTCCTCGGCGGCCCTCGTCACCGGCCAGGCCACGTCCGGCCAGTCCAGGTGGGAGGGGCAGTTGAAGTCGCCGACCAGGACGACCGGGACGCCCTCGCGCGAGGACTCGGCGATACGCGCCAGCGCGTCCCGCATCTGGGTCAGCCGCAGCTCCTCGTGGGCGATCAGCTCCCGCGCCGGCAGCCCGTCGAAGGCGGACTCGTAGGGACCGTACGGCGTGTAGTGCAGGTGCGCGGTCCAGACGTCCACCTCGCGGCCGGGGGCCACGGCGATCCGGACGCCCGCGGCGCCGTAGAAGCCGACGTCCGGGTCGCCGAAGCGGGCGGTGACGGGGTGGCGGCTGATGACACCGAGGTTCTCACCGGCCCGGTGGTGGTGCCAGCCGAGCGCCTCGGCCAGTTCCTGGGCAGCGGTTCCGCCCGTCTCCTGGAGTCCGACGACATCGGCGCCGCTCTCCAGGATGACCTTGAGCTGCTTGGCCCGGTGGTCGTCGACCTCGCTGCCACCCAGCCACAGGTTCCAGCTCATGACCCGCAGTTCGGGCGTCACCATGCGCCGCAGCTCCTCGACCGTGACCCCGCTGAGGCTGTCCCGTACGGTCCGGCCGGGCGCGGTGCCGATCGGTGCGAGGGACGGCACGGCGAGGACGGCACAGCCGGCGGCCTCGGCGGAGGCGACGCCGGTCTGGGTGTCCTCGACGGCCACGCAGGCGGCGGGGTCGACGCCGAGGGCCCGGCAGGCGGCCCGGTAGGGGTCGGGGGCCGGCTTGGTGCGGGCGGTGTCGTCGGCGGTGACGGAGGCCGCGAACCGGTCGGCGCCGAGGGCGTCGAGGACGAGGTCGGCGACCGCCCGCGGGGACGCGGTGACCAGGGCGGCGGGGACGCCGGCGGCGGCCAGCGCGTCCAGCAGGTCCAGCGCGCCGGGCCGGGGCACGATCCCGGTGCGGACGCGGTCGGCGAACTCGCGGTGCAGCTCGGCCGCGAGGTCCGCCGCCGGCCGGCCGGTCGCCGTACCGAGCCAGGCGGCGGTGTGCTCGACCGGGCGGCCGAGCACGTCGGGCTGGTCGGCCTCGGTCAGCGGGCGCCCGGCGATCTGCTCGACCGCCTCCCACCACAGCCGCTCGGTGTCGACGAGCGTGCCGTCCATGTCGAACAGAACGGCCTGCAGCGGGAGTTGATGGGTGTGGGGGGTCACGTTCGGGAAATTCCTCACTTCTGGATACGTTCGGCCACGAGCACCGGCCGCTCGGGCAGCGACACGCCGACGGCGGTTCCGGCGCCGAGCCCGGTGGCCTCGTGGGCGGGCAGGTCGGCCTTGACCTCGGTGCCGTCGGCGAGCCGTACGGTGACCCGGACGACCGCGCCGAGGAAGGCGGTGGCGACGATGCGGGCGGTGCCCTGCTCGTCCGGACGCACCTGTACGGCCTCGGGCCGCACCAGCACGTCCACCTCGCCGTCGGGCACCTCGCCGTCGGCCGGCAGCCGCTGCCCGAGCACCTCGGCCGTGCCGTCCTTCAGCTCGCCCGGGATCCGGCTCATGGTGCCGACGAACTCGGCGACGAAGGCGGTGGCGGGACGGCCGTACAACTCGGCCGGTTCGGCGCACTGTTCGAGGCGGCCGGCGCGCATGACGGCGACCCGGTCGGCGACCGAGAGCGCCTCTTCCTGGTCGTGCGTCACGAACAGGGTGGTGATGCCGAGCTCCTGCTGGAGCCGGCGGATCTCCTCGCGCAGGGTGAGCCGCACCTTGGCGTCCAGCGCGGACAGCGGCTCGTCGAGCAGGAGCACGCGCGGGCGCAGGGCCAGGGCGCGGGCCAGCGCGATGCGCTGCTGCTGGCCGCCGGAGAGCTGGTGCGGGTAGCGCTCGCCCTTGTCGGCGAGGCCGACCAGTTCCAGCAACTCCGCGGCCCGTGCGCGCCGTTCGGCCGTGCGGACGCCGCGCATGCGCAGTCCGAAGGCGACGTTGTCGACGGCGTTCAGGTGCGGGAAGAGGCTGTACGACTGGAAGACCATGCCGGCGTCCCGGCGGTGGGCCGGGACGTGCGTGACGTCCTCGCCGTCCACCAGTACGGCGCCGGAGTCGGGGTGTTCGAAACCGGCGAGCATGCGCAGCGCGGTGGTCTTGCCGCAGCCGGAGGGGCCGAGCAGGGCCAGGAACTCCCCCGGGCGGACGGTCAGGTCGAGCCCGTCGAGGGCGACGGTGGCCCCGAACTCCCGTCGCAGTGAGCGGAATTCGACAGTGGCGGCCTTTTCGGCAACGGCCTTCTCAAGCGTGGTGGCGGTCATGGTGTGTGTTCATCCCCGGGAGTTGGCGGTTCGGTTGCGTCCGCCGCCGGCACCGGCGAGCGCGAGGAGCAGGGCCCAGGTGACGAGCAGGCTGAGCACGGACACGGCGACGGACATCTGGGCCTGCTCGCCGCCGACGTTGTAGATCCACACGGCGAAGGGGGTGTAGCCGAGCAGATGGGAGACCGTGAACTCGCCGAGGACCAGGGCCAGGGTGAGGAAGGAGGCGTTCAGCAGGGCCCCGCGCAGATTGGGCAGGACGGCCCGGACGAGGGCCTTCGGCCAGGAGGCGCCACAGCTGCGGGCCGCCTCGACGAGGGTCCGCACGTCGATGGCGCGCAGGCCGGCGTCCAGGGCCCGGTAGACGAACGGCAGGGCCATCACGACGTAGGCGAGGACCAGCACGACGGGGAATCGGTCGTTCTGGATCACCACGAACGTCTCGAACAGCGGGGTCCGGGACAAATGCTCCGGCCCCCACTTGAGGACGGTGGCGATCCCGGCGACGAACGCGATGGGCGGCACCACCAGCGGCAGCGAGCACACCACCTCCACCACCGGCCGCAGCCGGGGCGAGCCGAGCCGGAGCGCGACCACGGCGGGCACCATCAGCAGCAGGACGACCGCGATGGTGGCGACCGCCAGCTCCAGCGAGAGCAGCAGGCTGGAGACGAAGCCGTCGGCGGAGAGGATCCTGGTGTAGGCGTCGAAGGTGAGGCCCTGGCCGGGCACGTCGACCGTGAAGATCGCGGAGGCGGCGAGCGGCACCAGGAAGTACAGGGCGGCGAGGCCGAGGACGACCCACCGCCAGAGGGTCAGGCGTCGAGCCATCGGGCACTCCGTCGCTGAAGGGGCAGGTACACGGCCATCACCAGGCCCGCCACCAGGACCATGTCGAGGCTGAGGGCGAGGGCGACGTTCTCCTGGCCGACCAGTACGTTGCCGGACAGGGCGTCGGCGATCTGCAGGGTGACCAGCGGGACCGCGCTGCCGACCATGGCGGCGGCGGTGGCGTAGGCGGCGAAGGCGCTGCCGAACAGCAGGACCAGGCCGCCGAGCAGCGAGGGCGCGAGCACGGGCAGGGCCACGTGCCGCCAGTACTGCGCACCGGTGGCGCCGTTGTTCAGGGCGGCCTCGCGCCACTGGGAGCGCAGGCCGTCCAGCGCCGGGGTGATGGTGAGGACCATGAGCGGGATGAGGAAGTACAGGTAGACCAGGATCAGGCCCCAGAAGCTGTAGAGGTCCCAGCCGGTGTCCTTCAGGCCCAGATGGACGGTGAGGACGCCCGCGTTGCCGAGGGTGGCGACGAAGGCGAAGGCCAGCGGGACACCGCCGAAGTTGGCGAGCACGCCGGAGGCGGTCAGCACGGCCTCGCGCAGCCAGCGGGAGCGAGAGCTGACCACGGCCTGGGCGAGCGGCAGCCCGAGCAGGGCGCCGAGCGCGGCGGAGATCGCGGACAGCTTGACGCTGCCGAGCAGGGCGGTGAGGAACGGGCCCTGCAGCGAGGCCGTCATGTTGGCGCCGGTGTAGTGGGTGGCGCCGGTGGTGGCGTCGTCGACCGAGAAGGCGCCGTTCACGATGGCGACGGCGGGCAGGCCGAAGGCGATGGCGACGAAGACCAGCAGCGGTACGACCGCCAGCCAGCCGGGGGCGCGGCGCCGCCGCTTCGCCGAAGCGACGGGCGCCACGTCCGCGCGCGGGAGAGCGGCGGTCATCCGGAGACGGCCTTACCCCAGCCCTGGGCGATGACCGTCTTGGCCTTGCTCTGCTGGTCCTCGGTCGGGAAGGAGGGCGTGCCGGTGACCTTCGGCAGCTGGGCGGCGGCCGTCTTGTCGAGGGTGCCGGCCTTGTCCATGGTGGCCATCAGGGCCGGGCGGGCGTAGCCCTGGAGCCACAGGTTCTGGCCCTCGGTGCTGTAGAGGTACTCCTGCCACAGGCGGGCGGCCGCGGGGTGCGGGGCGTCCTTGTTGATGGCCTGGGAGTAGTACTGGGCGTACTGGCCGTCGCTCGGGATGACGACCTTCCAGTCGAGGCCCTTGGACTTGAACTCCTTGGCGTAGCCGGCGTTCAGGTAGTCCCAGTCGATGGAGAGGGGCGTCTCGCCCTTCTCGACGGTGGCCGGGGTGGACTCGACGGGCGTGTAGTTGCCGCTTTTCTTCAGCTTGGCGAAGAAGTCCAGGCCGGGCTGGATGCTGTCGAAGGAGCCGCCGTTCGCGAGGGCCGCCGCGTAGACGCCGCCGAAGGCGGAGCCGGACTTGGTGGGGTTGCCGTTGAGGGCGACCTGGCCCTTGTACTCGGGCTTGAGCAGGTCCTTGAAGCTGGTCGGGCACTCCTTGACGCGCTTGTCGTCGCAGCCGATGGAGATGTAGCCGCCGTAGTCGTTGTACCAGCGGGCCTGCGGGTCCTTCTGCGCCTCGGGGATGTCGGCGTAGGAGGCCACCTTGTAGGGCGCGAGCAGGCCCTGCTGGGCGGCGCTCAGGGCGAAGGAGGAGCCGAGGTCGAGGACGTCGGGGGCGCGGTCCTGGCCCTTGCGGGTGGTGACGGCGTTGATCTCGTCCTGGCTGGTGCCGTCGGGGCTCTCGTCCTGGATCTTGATGCCGTACTTCTTCTGGAAGCCGTCGATGATCGCGCCGTAGTTGGCCCAGTCGCGGGGCACCGCGATGATGTGCAGCGTGCCTTCCTTCTTGGCCGCCTTGACCAGGGCGTCCATGCCGCCGAAGTCGGCCGCGGAGGTGGCGGTGGCGGCGTTCTTGCCGTCCTTGGTGGTGGTCGACGCCTTGTCGGGGGCGGCGCCGCAGGCACTGAGCGCGAGCGCGGCGACGACGGCGAGGGAGCCGCCGAGGACGGCGTTTCTCGGCAGGGACACGGTCACGGTCTCTCCAGGGGGACGCATGAGGGTTGCGGAGAACTTGTCTGAACAAGTTGCGTCACAGTACGCCCGCTCGCGGTGTCCTGTCTGTAAACGGGAGCGAAACTTTGGCCCCTGGTTGGCTGCACAATCCAGACCGTTTCAGATCACGCTCAGGTCTCGATTAGGCTGGTCACGCTGTGCACAGTGACCCGAGCAGAGGGGAAGCATGACGGCGCGACACGAGGAGATCGCCGACGAGCTGCGGCGCGCGATCGACCGCGAGGAGTACACGGTCGGCAGCCGGCTGCCCTCGGAGTCGGAGCTCGCCGGGACATACGGCGTCTCGCGCGGCACGGTCCGCCAGGCCGTCGCGGCCCTGACCGCCGAGGGGCTCATCGGCTCCCGTCAGGGCGCCCGGCGCGTCGTGCTCGCCAGCCGCCGCAGCCAGAGCTTCGAGGAACTGCGCAGCTTCGCCCAGTGGGCCCGCGCGATGGGCCGCGAGGCCACGGGCAAGGTGGTGTCCCAGGAGTACCGCCCGGCGACGCACGAGGACGCCGTACGTCTCCAACTGCCCCTCGGCACACCGGTGTTGCACGTGCTGCGGGTGCGCGGCCTGGACGGCGAGCCGGTGCTGCTGGAGCGGACCGTGTACGCCGACTGGATATCCCCTGCGGTCGAGTCGATCGAGCCGGACTGTCCCTCGGTCACGCAACGGCTGTACGACACCACGGGGTTGGTCTTCGCCTACGGCGAGCACATCATCGACGCCGTCGCGGCGGGCGCGCAGGACGCCGAGCTGCTGGGTGTCCGCCGTACGAGTCCGCTGCTGC
The DNA here is from genome assembly GCF_040298985.1 of Streptomyces sp. NPDC001093. Taxonomy (NCBI): domain Bacteria; kingdom Bacillati; phylum Actinomycetota; class Actinomycetes; order Kitasatosporales; family Streptomycetaceae; genus Streptomyces; species Streptomyces sp. NPDC001093. Next base: position 69,518 of record NZ_JBEPBF010000036.1, read on the forward strand.
GGGTGCGGCGGGTGACGACGACCCGCGAAGGGCGCCCGGTGGAGTGGTCGGACGACCGGTACCGCTCGGACGCGGTGAGCTTCAGTGTGCACAATTCCATCGGGAACAACGCCCTGGCCCGCAAGACCGCGGACTGAGGCCGGTGCGAAGGGGGAGCACATGACCTACGTCCGGACCGTGCCGCTGCCGTACGTGGACACGCACACGACCGTCGTCCCGGCGGGTGCGGACGTCGTCTGGCGGATGATCGGCGAGGTCATGGGCCGCTCCTTCGCGGGACGCGGCGGGGCCGCCTACACCCGGCTGGTCGGTGTCGCCGACCGGACCGCGTCCGGTCCGCGGCCGCTGTCCGTGGGCTCCACCGTCCGCGGTTTCCGCGTGACGGCGGCGGACCCGGAGCGGGAACTGACTCTCACCGGACGCCACCGCTTCTCGGCGTACACCCTGACCTTCCGCCTGACACCGGAAAGCCCGGGCCGCACGCGCGTGAGCGCGGAGACCCGGGCCGTGTTCCCCGGCCCGGCCGGGAGGCTGTACCGCTTGCTGGTGATCGGCACCGGCGCCCACGCGGCGGTGATGCGCCGCATGCTGCGGGCGGTCGGCGCCCCGTAGGGGCGCGGGGAACTGCGCGACAAGCCATGGACCACCCGCACCCGGCATACGACATTGCGCCCCGGGCCGTGATCCGCCCTATCCCGGCGCCCCGGAAGAGAACCGTCGCAGCAACGGGGACAGCACCAGCACCGACTTGGTCCGCTCCACGAACGGCTCCCCCGCGATCCGCTCCAGCACTCGCTCGAAGTGCCGCATGTCGGAGGCGAACACCTGGGCGATCGCGTCCGCGTCACCGGTGACGGTCGACGCGGCCACGACCTCCTGATAGCGCTCCAGACCGCGCTGGATGGTGTCCGGCGAGGTGTTGGGCCGGCAGTAGATCTCGATGTACCCCTCGGTCTCCCAGCCGAGCGCCGCCGGATCCACCCGCACGGTGAACCCGGTGATCGCTCCGGTGGCGCGCAGCCGGTCCACGCGCCGCTTCACCGCGGGCGCGGACAGGCCGACCATCTGCCCGATGTCCGCGTAGGAGCGGCGGGCGTCCTCGGCGAGGGCGTGCACGATGCGTTCGTCGAGCTCGTTCAGCACAGGGGGTGGTTCACTTCTTCGGTTCGGTCACTTCTCTGCCGTCACCGCGAGGTCGTCACCGGTCGCGAGACGGGAACGGCGGTAGCCGTACACGAAGTAGAACACGAGCCCGACGGCCATCCAGACACCGAACACGATCCAGGTGACGGCCGACAGGCTGCCCATCATCCACACGCAGAACGCGAAGCCCAGCGCGGGCAGCACCGGCGACAGCGGCACCCGGAAGGTGCGGTGCATCGCCGGGCGGGTCCGGCGCAGCACCACGACGGCCACGTTGACCAGAGCGAAGGCGAACAGCGTGCCGATGCTGGTGGCGTCCGCGAGCTGGCCGAGCGGGATCGCGGCGGCGAGGACACCGCAGAACACCGACACGATGACCGTGTTGGCGCGCGGGGCGCCGGTCTTCGGGTGGACCCTGGCGAAGATCTTGGGCACCAGGCCGTCGCGGGACATGGCGAACAGGATGCGGGTCTGGCCGTAGAGCACGGTCAGGACGACACTCGCGATGGCGATGACCGCGCAGAACGCCAGCAGGGTGCCCCAGAAGCTCTGCCCGGTGACGTCCGTCATGATCTGCGCGAGCGCGGCCTCGGAGTCCTTGAACTTCCGCCACGGCCAGGCACCCACGGCCACGGCCGCGACGAGGACGTACAGCGCGGTCACGATGACCAGGGACAGCATGATCGCGCGGGGCAGGTCGCGCTGGGCGTCCTTGGCCTCCTCACCGGCGGTGGAGGCGGCGTCGAAGCCGATGTACGAGAAGAACAGCGTGGCACCGGCCGCGCTGACGCCCGCCATGCCGAGCGGCATGAAGTGGGAGTAGTTGCCGGACTTGAAGCCCATGAAGCCGATGGCGCAGAAGAGGATCAGCGCGGCGATCTTCACGGACACCATGACGGTGTTGGCCCGCGCGGACTCCTTGGCGCCGCCGAGCAGGAACACCATGCCGAGCAGGACGACGATCAGGGCGGGCAGGTTGAAGACACCGCCCTGGCCGGGCGGGGCCGACAGGACCGTGGGGATGGTCACGCCGATGGTGCCGTCCAGCAGCTCGTTCAGGTACTCGCCCCAGCCGACGGCCACGGCGGCCACCGAGACGCCGTACTCCAGGAGCAGGCACCAGCCGCAGACCCAGGCGATCAGTTCGCCCATCGTTGCGTATGCGTACGAGTACGAGGAGCCGGAGACCGGGATGGTGCCCGCCAGCTCGGCGTAGGACAGGGCGGAGAACAGCGCGGTGAGGCCGGCGATCACGAAGGACAGGGTGACCGCCGGGCCCGCCTTGGGGACGGCCTCGCCGAGGACGACGAAGATGCCGGTGCCGAGGGTGGCACCGATGCTGATCATGGTCAGCTGCCACAGGCCCAGGGAGCGCCGAAGCGAGCCCCCCTCGCCCTGGCCGCCCTCCGCGACCAGCCGTTCCACGGGCTTGCGCCGCATGAGGCGCGCGGCGAGGCCCTGGGTTGCGGGGGCGGTCGCTGTGCGGTCGTGCGGGGGTGCGCCTTGGTCGAGCACGCGCTGGCTCCTTAATCCTGCCGGTCATTGCGTCCGGGGAGCGGCGGAGCCCCGCGAGGGCAGGAACCCACCGAGCGGGGTCCCCGCCACGCCACGTACAGACGAGCACCCTATGAGGCGGGCCTTCACGGGCGTAATGCAGCAACCTTGCGCGTCCCCGGATGATCATTGCGTTGATCGCACCGGAATGACAAATCGTTGTGCGTGGGCTGCCGACCGTTGCGCAGCGCCCCTCATATGCGGCTTTGCCCCTACAAGTGAGTACCGGCCTTCCGGACCCGCGGAGGCGAAGCCTCCGGATATGCCGACGGCCCCCGCCCTCCCTGCGCGGGAAGGACGGGGGCCGTAGGGAAAGGTTTCGCCGGTCAGTTCCAGCTGGCGTGCAGCGGCTTGCCCTCGGCGTAGCCCGCGGCGCTCTGGATGCCGACGACGGCCTTCTCGGCGAACTCCTCCAGGGAGGCGGCACCGGCGTAGGTGCAGGAGGAGCGGACGCCCGCGATGATCGAGTCGATCAGGTCCTCGACGCCCGGGCGGGCCGGGTCGAGGAACATGCGGGAGGTCGAGATGCCCTCCTCGAACAGCCCCTTGCGGGCGCGGTCGTAGGCGGACTCCTCGGACGTGCGGTTGGCCACCGCACGCGCGGAGGCCATGCCGAAGGACTCCTTGTAGGCACGCCCGTTGGCGTCGTGCTGGAGGTCGCCCGGGGACTCGTAGGTCCCGGCGAACCAGGAGCCGATCATCACGTTGGACGCGCCGGCCGCGAGGGCCATGGCCACGTCGCGCGGGTGACGGACACCGCCGTCGGCCCACACGTGCTTGCCGTACTTCTTCGCCTCGGCGGCACACTCCAGGACGGCCGAGAACTGCGGCCGGCCCACGCCGGTCATCATGCGGGTGGTGCACATGGCGCCCGGGCCCACACCGACCTTGATGATGTCCGCGCCGGCGTCGATCAGGTCCTTCACGCCCTCGGCGGAGACGATGTTGCCCGCGACGATCGGCACCTGCGGGTCGAGGGCGCGCACCAGCTTGATGGCGCTGATCATCGACTCCTGGTGGCCGTGCGCGGTGTCGATGACGAGCGTGTCCACGCCCGCGTCGAGCAGCTGCTTCGCCTTGCCCGCCACATCGCCGTTGATGCCGACTGCGGCGGCGATCCGCAGCTTGCCGTGCGCGTCGACGGCCGGCGTGTACAGGGTGGCGCGCAGGGCGCCCTTGCGGGTCAGGATGCCGGCCAGCTTGCCGTCCCTGTCGACGGCCGGGGCGTAGCGGCGGTTGGCCGCGTCCAGCCGGTTGAAGGCCTCGCGGGGGTCGATGTCCGCGTCGAGGAGCAGCAGGTCCTTGGACATGACCACTTCGAGCTGGGTGAAGCGGTCGACGCCGGTGAGGTCCGCGTCGGTGACGACGCCGACGGGCCGCTGCTCCTCGTCCACGACCACACCGGCGTTGTGCGCGCGCTTGGGCAGCAGCGCCAGCGCGTCGGCGACGGTCTGGTGCGGGGCCAGCACGATCGGCGTGTCGAGCACCAGGTGGCGGCTCTTCACCCAGGAGATGACGTCGGTGACGACGTCGATCGGGATGTCCTGCGGGATGACCACCAGACCGCCGCGGCGGGCCATCGTCTCGGCCATGCGGCGGCCGGCGATGGCGGTCATGTTGGCCACGACGAGCGGGATGGTGGTGCCCGTGCCGTCCGGCGCGGCGAGGTCCACGCCCTGACGCGAGCCCACCGCGGAGCGGCTCGGCACCATGAACACGTCGTCGTACGTCAGGTCGTACGCGGGCTGGATGTCATTGAGGAAACGCACGTGCTGCACATCCCAGTCGATCAGAGGTGACCCCCCGACGGGTGCGCCAGGGGGAAAGAGCACGTACTTCATTGTCCCATGTCGACGCAGCTGTCATGCCCCCACGGAACATCCAGGGTGAGCGCCGATCACCTAGGAGGATCCTCCAAGGGCGAGGGCGACGGACAGGGCGGGCGTGTGGTCCGCGGCCTCGGCGAACACCTCCTGCGCGATCCGCCACTCCTCCGGGCAGGCCTCGGCGTACGGCCGCCAGTTCCGCACGACGATCAGCAGCCCCCTCTCGACCGCCTCCTCGGGCCACACGGTGTGGTCACCGAGGGAGTCGGCCAGGGCGTCCCAGTTACGGCCGAACCAGCCGGGCAGCGCCAGGGCACGTGCGGCACGGTCCATGAGACCGGCCTTCTCCGTGACCCCGTCGAGGTCCAGCGTGACCACGACCTCTGTCATCTCAGCACCGCCCGGAACGAGTTGTAGTGATCATCGGTGTAGTAGATCTCCCCGCCCTGACCCGTGACGATGCGCCGGGCCCCGCGATCGTTCGAGCCGGGCGTCCTGACCGTGTACTCGTGGTAGTAGCCGCGCTGGTGCCTCGGCAGCTGCCCCTCGAAGTTCCCGAAGACGACGCCGTCCTTGGCGTACGGGAACGGTCCGCCCTTGTCGATCAGCGCGAGCGTCCTGCGCGCCTCGGCCGGCAACTGGGACTCCCGGACGGTGCCCATGCCGTGCGCCCACGCCGGGCCGGACACACGCGTCCCGCCGCCGGAACCGGGACCCGAGCTCGCCCCGGACGCACATCCCGCCGACAGAACGGCGACGACGAAGGCCAGCAGCCCCACCAGAGCGCGAACCGCCGTGCGGGACCGCCCGCGGGCCGACGTGCGGGACTTGCGTGGCGTGCGGGACGGCGCCGCGGGCCCTCCGGGCGTGCCGTCGGGCGTCGGCACGGGCTCCCCGGCCGTCTGGGGCACCGTCGATGACCGTGGCGTGTGGGACAGCGTTGAAGGCCGTCTGCGCGTGCGGGGCGGCGTCGGGGACGGTCCGGCGGTGTGGGGCGGCGTCGACGGCGGTCCGGCCGACCGGGACCGTGTCAGGGGCCCTCTGCGCATGTGGGGGACGAACCGCGGCGACATGCCGACGATGCTGCCACGGCCATCCCGCTCCGACGCTGCCGCGACCCGCCGCGGCACGCCCGGACGCGGCACGCGACGCCACGCCACGCCACGCCACGAGCAGCCGGTGCTCGCTCGTTCCGCACGAGAGGCG
>NZ_JBEPBF010000037.1:0-75083 GCF_040298985.1 Streptomyces sp. NPDC001093
GCGGCTTCTTCTTCCCCATGCTCTCCATGATGGACATCATCCTTCTGGGACCGAAGCCCCTGATCTGCGATGTCCGTCAAAGCGGATCAAGCCCAGCTGGCTACATGTCCCGCCTGGCGGACAACATCGAAGCGGTGCAACTGGGCACGGCAGCCGAGCTGCTGCAGCATGCCTCGGACACCCTCGACGACCAGGACGCGGGCCCGGAGGACCTGCGACGGTTGGCGAAGGGACTGACCAGGGCATTGCGGGACGTGCTCCGCGTCGCAGCCAGCCGCGGTCATCTCCTGGCGGTGAGCGATCCTCAACGCCCCTGAAGGGGGGATGGTTGCGCTTGGCGGCTGCTGGCGGTGACGTTCCGCTTCTCTTTACGGGGAGAGGAACCCGGGCTCTTCCACGGCAGCCTCCGCAGCGCGGCCTGACTAGCCGGTCTACTCAGAAGCCTCGCCGACCAGCGGGACGGAAGAAGCCCACGGCTCTGACCTCGTCGGATGCCGTGGGCTTCTGTCGTTGTTGGTTGGCGTCGGGTGGCCTCGGACGGCCCAGAGTTGATCCTCACGGGCCGGCCGGTGGGCGACAGGGGACACCTTTGTCAGGGGCCGCAGGCGCGCTGTCAGCTCTGATCGTGCTGGCAGTGGGCTGGTACCTCCGTAATCGCAGAGAGGTGTGTCCCCTTGGCAGCGCTCCCATACGCTAGGGCCCACGGCACGCCGCCGTCATGGCCAGGGGGAGCATGATGGAGCAGCTTCAGAAGCTCGTTGACCGCTACGGTGACTGTGAACAAGAGCCCGTGCGCTTCCGTCCAGGAACGTGGCGCTCATGGTTGGAGCCGCACGGAGCCGCGCACGTACTCGATATCGGCATTGGGTGTGCGACCGGGGCGAGCGGTGACCGTCTCATCAGTCGGGGCGACTTGGCCGATCTCCGTGATCGTGTTGGCGACGATCCCGACGGCCTGCGTGACCTGTTCGTGGCCGTGATGATCTGGGGTTCGGGCACCACAAACGGACGCGGGCCGCGTTACACCGAAGCAGCCCTGTCCGACGCCCGCATGCCTGGTGTCCTCCGGGCGACGCGCGAAGCGGTCCGAGATGGCGACTTGAGCAGGGCCTACCGGCAGTTCGCCCTCAAAGGAGTGAGGAGGTCCTTCTTCACGAAATGGTTTGCAGCCGTGGACGACCGCAACGCCACGTGGGATCGGGCTTTGATCCTCGACGATCGGGTCTTTCGTTCACTCAACGCCCTCGGGTGGTCCAGTTGGAAGGCGGCCGGCACCCGCCACTGGCCCACCCGATACGTCACCTACGTCAGCTCCATGCATGGTTGGGCCTCGGCTCTAGGCGTCACGGCGGACTGGCTTGAGTGGCTTCTCTTCTATCTGAACGGTCGCGTAGACGAGCCCTGAGCTTGGGAAGCTAAGGTGATCTAGGGTTCAGTGCCTCACTGACCTGCGGCGGAGGTTGCCTACGCCAGATGGACGGCTCCGTTGATTCCCCGGTGTTCCCCGTGGTTCCCCGCACGATCTGGCACGCGACTGGCACGGCCTCTTCGTGGACCATGAGCGCTGTGGCGGCTGAGGCCTCCCGCCTGGTCGAGACGGCGGGTTCCACCAGATGAGGGGCGTGTCTAGGATCTGCTCGTGCCCCCGATCACGATCAAGATGCCGACGCGTCGCCGCGTCGTTGCCGTGCTCTATGCCCTGTATTGCTGGGCGGTCTCCGCTGCCGTCATCGGGGCGTCGGGAGGGTTGTTGAAGACCGTAGGGGCCGCCCTCCAGGGTTTGAGTGTCGCCCTCATCGTGTGGGGCTTGGTTGTGCTGTGGGGCTCGTGTGCGTCAACAACGGTCGGACCGGAGGGGATCGGCCAGCGCTGGCCCGGGGTGAGGCGAACGATCCCATGGGAGAAGGTTGACGATGTCGCGGTGGTGCGGCTGGCAGGCTTCAAACCCCGCCGGCAGGTCCGAGTCAGCCTGAGGGGTGGGCGAAGGTGCCATCTGGTCGCGCCTGTGGATGGACTCCGGAAGCCGACGAACCCTGACTTCGACCAGGAGGCAGCGCGAATCGTGGACCATTGGGAATCGGTGAGACTGTCGTCCGGCCAGTCGTTCTAGCAGTCGATGCGATTGGCAGCGATCTTGAAAACCGTCGTGGCGCGAGTCACCGTGGGTTCAAATCCCACACCCACCGCGCAAGTGAACGGCCCCTGACCAGGCAAGACGGTCAGGGGCCGTTCCGCTGTGCGCTGCCCGCTCGCTACCGTGGTTCCCCGTGGTTGTCCGCACGTTCGGGCACGGATGGGGCACGGGCACCTGCTGATCCGTAGCTCTACAGAGATCGGTCAGCGAGGGTCATACAGGCTGCCGGGTGGATCGTGAGAGCGTTGTTAAGCGCTGACGGTTCCTGGGGTTGCTGTACTTCGCTGCTGCAGGGGTCATAGCCAGTGGTCTACCGCGGCAGGTACGCCGTGGTGACCATGATTCCCCCCAGCAGCTGGGACCCGCACGTCTTCGCCCCCATCCAGAGGTTGCCGTCGTAGAACCCATGCGTCGCCCCCGAGGGGTAGTCGACGGTCATTTCCAAGGTGCGGGTGGTGAGACCGGGAAGACTTCCAAGGACAGCGTCACCGCCGATCCAATAGGCGGTGGACGACTTGGTTGCCGGGTTCCAGGCCGTGATCATGTGATGCCACGACCCGCCGTTGAACTTCCACCAGACGGTGGGTGCCGCGCCCTTGTGGTTGCTGGGCGCCGACATCTGGTAGTCGAAGAACACACCCGAGAGCGATGCCGCCTTGGCGTTGCGCACCGTGGTGTAGGTGACCAGGTTCTGTCCTGCCTTCGTGGAGGTCGGCATCTTGGACAGGTTGCCAGAACCGGTGATCTCGCCGTAAGCGCAAGTCGGCTTGGAACTGGCAGAAGCCGCCGGCGCCGCCTGAACTGCGCCGGCAGGCATGGCCAGCACGCTCACCCCCGCGGCCACGGCTGCGAGTCCCCATCTGAAAAGCCTCATGAACGCCTCCGCTTCACGCCGTGCCATCACGAGCGCAGGCAGATCTTACGATCACCGGGTTGCACCCCCAGCAGGCTCTGTAGCCGAGATGATGGAGCCTCAGCTTGGAAAGCTAAGGTGATCTAGGGATCGCTGCGGGGCTGACGTGCGGCGGAAGCGTGCCGGCGCCTGTAGGCGCGTCCGTTGATTCCCCGCTGCTGGCCGGTGCTCCCCGTGGTCCCCTACACCATCTGGCACGCGCCCAGCACGGGCGGCGTGGCCTTCGGGCTCTCCGCGGGCTTGCTCGTCGCATCCTGACGGGCGCCCGTCAGACCGGGCCGAACTGCCCAGGTCCGCCGACGTTCGTGCTCATTGATGTCAGGCATGAATGTCACCCGCTGAACCCTCAGGCCAGTTCTTCGGGCTTAGGCATGGCTGTACCAGTGTCGCAGATCAACTCGTGTGACCTGGGGGCCCCAGCTCTGCACGGTCGTTGTCATTGGTCGTCGTTGGTCATCGCTGATCCTCCTCGGACGGCCCACAGACGGCCCTGCCGCACCGCTTCGCGCCAGGGAAATACCCAGGCGGGAGGGCAGGACTCCAGATCGGCGAGGGAGCGGTTCAGCGCGGGGTCCAGCCAGCACTCCTACCCCTTGGCAGATCTCTTCCCGACTGGCGCCGCTCACCCGCAAACACAGACGTTGACTTCTTCGCCCGATGCCGCCTTGGTCACTGTTGGGTCAGAGACCTCAGCGCAGGGGCCCGTTGGGAGTCAGGTTCCACTCATGCGCATGGACGAGTGGAACTTTCCCTAGAGCAAGCAGCCGATTCAGTACAGGTTCCGTATCGGCAAAGCTCAACGTGTCGTCACCGCTAACGGCTGCACCTTCCCAGAAAGGCGATGTGACTTCCCAAGACTCCACGGAGCAATGCTCAAGACCTGTGGATCAGCCCCGGGCCGGAACGCGGAGGCGTACCTTCCCGAATGATCCTTTGATGGTCACCGAGTAGGCTCGCGTTTGCAGCACGGGTCGGGAAGGCATGCTCATGCTCAGCGTAGTGAATGCCGACGGTTCCACCGAGTCTGGTTCCCTGATCGACGAGATCGTCCGCGACGGTGCCCGGCGGATGCTGGCCGCCGCGCTGGAGGCGGAAGTCAACCAGTACATAGCTGAGTTGGTCGCCGGGCGGGACGAGCGTGGGCACCGCCTGGTGGTCCGCAACGGCCACCATCGGCCCCGCACTGTCGTAACCGCGGCAGGTCCCGTCAAGGTCTCTGCGCCCCGGGTCAATGACCGCCGCGTCGACGAAGCCACGGGCGAGCGCAAGCGCTTCTCCTCGAAGATCCTGGCCCCGTGGTGCCGCAGGTCGCCGAAGGTCTCCGAGGTGCTGCCGCTGCTCTACCTGCACGGACTGTCGTCGGGAGACTTCGTGCCGGCGCTGGAGCAGTTCCTCGGCTCAGCGGCCGGGCTTTCGTCGGCCACCGTGACCCGGCTGACCAGGCAGTGGCAGGACGACCACGCCGCCTTCCAGCAGCGCGACCTCGCGGACCGTGACTTCGTCTACGTGTGGGCCGACGGCGTGCACCCCAAGGTGCGGCTCGGCCAGGCTCACTCCTGCGTGCTGGTGCTGCTCGGGGTGCGGCTTGACGGCACCAAGGAGCTGATCGCGCTGGCCGAGGGCCTGCGGGAGTCCACCGAGTCGTGGGCCGACCTGCTGCGTGACTGCCGCCGCCGCGGCATGCGCGACCCCGAGTTGGTCGTCGGCGACGGCGCGATGGGGTTGTGGAAGGCCCTGGCCGAGGTGTTCCCCGCTGCCCGGCACCAGCGCTGCTGGGTCCACAAGGCCCGAAATGTCACGAACTCTCTGCCGAAGTCAGCACAGCCGGGCGCGACGAAGGCGATGCACGAAATCTACAACGCCGAGGACCGCACGCACGCCGAGAAGGCGATCGAGGCGTTCGCGAAGACCTACGGGTCGAAGTGGCCCAAGGCCGTCGCGAAGATCACCGAGGACGCAAGGGAACTGCTGGCGTTCTACGACTTCCCCGCCGAGCACTGGATCCACCTGCGGACCACGAACCCCATCGAGTCCACGTTCTCCACGGTCAAACTACGGACCAAGGTCACCCGCGGGGCCGGCAGCCCGGCCGCGGCCCTCGCGATGGTGTTCAAGCTCGTCGAGTCCGCCCAGGAGCGCTGGCGCGCGATCACCGGCGCCTCACTCGTCGCCCTGGTCCGCTCCGGCGCCCGATTCGAGCGTGGACTCCTGGTCGAACGTGGCGAAGTCGCCGCAGCCTGAAAACCCACCGGGGCGCTGGCGTCCTCGAATGCTGAGAGGGTTCTGCGAGCCGTCGCAGACTATGCGAGGCCAGTAGTCCCGACGTCGTGAACAGGGGCAGGCCCGTAGGGTTAGCTGCGAGTGGGGGCGTTGATCGAGGAGGGTGCGGGGTGGCGGTCAACTGGGACGCCTTGACGACAACTGGTCTGGGAGCGGCCACCACGGTGCTCGGCATCGTGATCGGCGGGTTCGTAGGGCGGCGGAGTCAGGACCGGCAGAGGGTTCTGGACACACGGTCGGCGGCCTACGCCACGTTCCTGCGGGAATACGCCAAAGCCGAGATCGACCTCCGGGAGGCGTACACGGCCAATCGGCCCAACACCGTCGACTGGGACTCGTTCAACGGAGCACTGGTAGCCCTCAGCCTCGTCGCCCCCCAGGAGGTCAGCGCGGCCGTCCGGCCGATCCTCGAAGCACTCGGAGAACTATGCGTCTTGATCGTCCGTGAGCCGAAGATCGCCCGCGAGTACCAGCTGGTTCATGAAGCTCTGAGTCAAGGCCAGATTGCATTCGTGAACGCCGCAAGGCGGTCTCTCGACAGCTCACAAGGGCCTCTTGACTGGGTGATGGGAGGACCTCCTGCCTGGCCGGAAGTCGAGCGGTGGCTACCCGCCCAGACCAAAGGCAACTCTGAGTAGCCGCATCCGCAATCCACGCAAGATGGTTGTGTCTTGGATGCATCTACAAGGAATCCATCAGCAGGTCATCACGAGGGAAACTACCCCACTGATCCACGGGATTTGATAGTTACTCGACCCATCCTTGCTCTTCCGAAACCATCCAAGGGGTTGGAAATGGCTATTCCGTGGGAGCTTTTGATATCCACTGCAGGTGGTGTCACCGCCACCATCGTGGGCGTCGTTGCAGGCGGGGTCGTTGGGCGGCGCAGCGAGAATCGAAAGTTGCTTCTGGAGACACAGACGTCCGCCTATGAGAGGTTCCTGCAGGCTTTCGGCGCTGTCGAGATGGAGCTGCGTGAGGCGTTCCTCGAACGGCGCAGACCTGCAGTCGCATGGGGACCGTTCAACGCCGCGATCCAGTCGCTGAGCTTGGTGGCGAATCCCGAGACGGCCGCAGCAGCTCTCCAGCTCTGCGATGTCATCGAGGACTTCACCATTCTCTTCCACGATCGTCAGCCAGCGGATCTTGAGGAGCTCCGACCTGTCCACGCCGCCTTGGACCAAGGGCACTTGAAGTTCGTCAATGCGGCCCGACGCTCACTCCATCTCTCGCAGGAACGTCTCGACCAGACACTCGGCGGTCCGTCGCCCTGGCGTGGCATCGCCTTCGTGGACCAAGGCTGCGGCGAGGCTGAAGCACAATAAGTTTCTTCATCGGTGCTTCTCCAGGGTGAGGACGGCCTTACTCACCGCCGGAAGATCACTCAACCAGGACGCTTGTTCGAGGCAGCGAAACGGCTCCGGAGGGCGCCTCGGACCCAAACATATGCGCAGGTGACTGGCTGATCAGTGGGGCGTGATTGGTCCACAGATAGTCCACAGATTCGCAGCCTCGTCGCCGGGGGGCGCAGTACAGTTCGCGATCGTACGCGAGGCTGCGCCTCGGCGGCGGGTGCGTGGATAGAGCGACCGCGACCCTATCCAGGGCTGCCGGATGCTTCACTCTTGAGGCGCCGCCACGCTTCAACAGCCTTATTTAGGCGCGTCGACGGATCGTACTCACTGACGATGAGACCATTTTCTAGCTGCGGGGCAAGTTGTACGCGCGGAATTGCCGTGTTTAGATCAAGAGCCATACCGGCGAAAGCGAGGGTCTCTGAGATGTGTTGCCCAGCATTCACTCCGTTCACTCGGATTCCGATTCCACGCAGGTCGATTAGATAGCCAGAGCGCCAGAATTTGGCGCGAAGGTGGGCTGGCTCACCTTTCATGTTCAGGTTTAGTGTCACATTGTTGGCGGCGGACCGGATGATCAGCTTTTGGTAGTCCGATTCCATGTCCCACACTGCCACATCGCCCGATATCCACTCGTTGTCTTCAATCAGCGCTACCAGGTCGCCCTTCTCGCCGTGCAGAGTCAGCGACAGCTTGACGTGTCCGTTCGTGCCCGGTGTGAGAGCGAGCAGCGGTTCCCCGTCTGCAATGATTACTGGCCCTTCGTTCACTAGGAGAACGCCGCCTGCCAGCACCGCACAGTACTCTTGGTTGGTGTGGAGCATTCCTCCCGCCAAGCCCTTTCGTGCGTTGAATGGGCTTACCTGCATCTCCCTTTGCTGCTCCTGGGTGAAAACACCCTTCGTCGCCATGTCGTGGCATAGAGGGCAGAGGAGCATCATGTCTTCTACCCGGAAATGCTGGTCTTCGCTATACGGGATAATGTGGTGGTACTGGTAGATAGGGAGGCCGCATCGGCAGCAGCCGAAGCGGGCATGCTGGCGCAGCTTGCGCTTGACTTCAGATGGTGTCTTAGGGCGGTTCTCGAACAAGGTTTTACCTCTGGCTTATCGACCACGGTAGATGTACCTAAGCTAGCCGGGATCCCTTGCTGTGTCCGGAAAACGGGGTCGGCGAAGTTTCGATGCCACAGTCGAGTGAGTCACCTGAAGGTAAAGCCCTAGTTTGGAAGATCGCGTACGTAGATACTGAACTTGATTAGGTGATGTCGGTGCCGTTCGCCTGACAGTCGGCCGTTGGCACCGGTAGCCCTGGGGCGTGAGGTATGCACAGGGCGGTGGGCTGACCGAGGCGGGGAGGGCCGCACGGGAGCGGTTACGGCAGCAAGCCGTGGAGGGCTTCCGGGCCGGACAGAAGAACGCTGAGGTCGCTGCCGCGCTCCGGGTGAGCGAGCGGTCAGTGGAGCGGTGGCGACGGGCATGGCGCGAATACGGGGAGGCCGGGGTCCTGTCAAAAGGTTCCCCAGGGCGGCCCCGGCTCAGCGATGCACAAATCGTGAGACTGGAGCGCGAGTTGGAACGCGGTCCGCTGGCCCACGGCTGGGCGGACCAGCGATGGACGCTCGCGCGGATCAAGTCGCTGATCGGCCGGCTCTTCCACGTCTCGTACACCGTCGAGGGCACCTGGCGGTTGCTGAAGCGGCACGGCTGGTCGTGGCAGCAGCCGGCCCGGCGGGCGATCGAGCGGGACGACTCGGCGGTCGAGGTGTGGAAGAAGGAGACTTGGCCGCGGGTAAGAGAACCGCGGCGGAGCGCGGGGCCTGGATCGTCTTCGAAGACGAGGCCGGGCAGTCGATGACTCCGCCGCGTGCCAGGACCTGGGGCCGGATCGGCCGGACGCCCGTTGCTCGGGTCAGGGGGCGGGGCTCGGGACGGGTGTCGATGGCAGGCATGGCCTGCTACAAGCCGGGCCAGCGGTCTCGGCTCATCTATGCGATCCGCGAGTACCGAGGCCGCAAAGACGAGCCGAAGGGCTTCGGCTGGCGAGACTTCCGCGACCTGGTCGTCCGCGCCCGCATCCAGCTCGGCGGTCCGATCGTGCTGGTCTGGGACAACGTCCGCCTCCACCTGACTGCAGGTATGAAGGAGTTCATCGAAGCGAACGCCGAGTGGCTCACCGTCTTCCAGCTGCCGGCCTACGCTCCAGATCTGAATCCGCAGGAGGGCATCTGGTCGCTGGTCAAGCGTGACATCGGCAACCTCGCAGCGGCCGATCTCGACCAGATCACCCGCGCCGTGAAACGCCGGCTCAAGCAGATCCAGTACCGCCCTGATGTGGTCGATGGCTGTCTCGCCGGCACGGGCCTGACCTTGGATCCGGCCCGTTGATGGACGCAGTGATATTAATGCCCGACCGCTGACGGCGGCAGGTGTGGCAGCATCACCGCCATGTCTTTGCTGACCTGGGACTACGACGGTGATCTGTACTGCGCTCTCACCACCGAGACAGGTGCGAGCGAGAGCCGGACCACTCATCTCGAGCTCAGCGAGGCCCGCATGGTTCCAGGCGGAGCCCCTTCCATGCCTGCTTCACCGGCTCCAGGGCCGACAGCCGTGACGGTGGTTGTCTACGCGCCCGAGGAGGAGAAGCCTGCAGAGGTCTTCTTCGACAAGACGCAAACGCTGCCGTTCGCCGTCTTGCAGCACTTCGTGGCGATCGTCGCCTCACGGTTGGCAAGCACGGGATCGTAGAGCAGCCGCCCCGGCGGCACGGCGAGACTCTGGGCCGACATCACGAGTTCAAGTTCAGTAGCTGCTTACCTGCCGAGACGCTGACCTGCGTGTTCTGGGTGCGATGACTGTGGCTCCCCGCTGTTCCCCGGCAGAAGCTGCTGGATCGGGCACGTGGAGGGCACGGTTGCGCTCTGCCGCTCTCGGTCACGTCCGCCGAGGTGGTGTATTGACGGCCACTCGGTGATCTTGTTTTCGAGGCTATGCGGTGAGTTCGGTGGGCAGGACGGTGTCGTCGGTTTCTGACTCGATCGGGTGGAGGCGGGCCTTGGCCAGCAGGTCGAGTCCCATGTAGCGGCGGGCTTCGGTCCACTCGTCGTTCTGTTCGGCCAGCACCGCGCCGACCAGGTGGATCAGGGCGGTGCGGTCGGGGAAGATGCCCACGACGTCGGTGCGGCGGCGGATCTCCTTGTTCAGCCTCTCCTGCGGGTTGTTGGACCAGATCTGCCGCCAGATCTCACGCGGGAACGTGGCGAAGGCCAGCAGGTCGTGCTGAGCAGCATCCAGGTGCTCGGCGGCTTTGGGGAACTTCGCCTCCAGTGCGTCCAGGACATGCCGCATCTGGGCCTTCACCGCGTCGGTGTCGGGCTGTTCGAAGACCGTCCGCAGCAGCGTGGCCACCCACGGCTGGGCCGACTTGGGCACCTGGCTCAGCAAGTTGCGGGCGTGGTGGGTGCGGCACCTCTGCCAGGAGGCGCCGGGCAAAACGGCACCGACAGCGTCGATGAGGCCGGCGTGGGCGTCGGAGACGACCAGCTGGACGCCGGACAGGCCGCGGGCGATGAGCGAGCGCAGGAACGCCAGCCAGCCGGCACCGTCCTCGGCGGTGGCGACGTCCAGGCCGAGGATTTCCCGGTGGCCGTCGGCGTTCACGCCCACCGCGATCAGGGCGTGGACGTTGATGATGCGGCCGCCCTCGCGGACCTTCTGAGTCAGCGCATCCACCCAGATGAACGCATACGGCCCGGCGTCCAACGGGCGGTTGCGGAATGCGGTGACCTGCTCGTCCAGGTGCCGGGCCATCGCCGAGACCTACGACTTCGACAGCTGCGTGACGCCGAGCGACTCGGCGAGTTTCTCGACCCGGCGGGTGCTGACACCGAGCAGATAGGCGGTGGCCACGACCGAGATCAGGGCCTGTTCGGCCCGGCGCCGGCGTTCCAGCAGCCAGTGCGGGAAGTAGCTGCCGGACCTGAGCTTGGGGATGGCCAGCTCGATCGTGCCGGCCCTTGTGTCCCACTCGCGTGGGCGGTAACCGTTGCGGTGGTTGACTCTTTCCTCGCTGACCTGGCCGTATTCGGCGTTGCAGAGGGCGTCGGCCTCGGCGGACATGAGTGCGTCGGCGAACGTCTTGACCATCGCGCGCAGCAGATCAGGACTCGCCGCGGCGAGGTTGTCTTCGGCGAGGGCACGCAGGGGCAGACTGTCGGGTGCGGTCATCGTGCTGATCTCCTTCGGGCTTCGACACCTCGAAGATCAGCCGGTGGCCGTGCGTCTATGCGGGCATCACCCCGACGCCGGAGCAAACCCCCGGATCAGGTCGAACCCGTACACCACTTCCAAGGACGCAACCCCGCTCCCGTGCCTCCAGGCGATGAGCCGAATGGCGCATGGTTCGGCTCAACCGGGCACCGTCGCTTTCGGCCTTCCAGTGATTCCAGACGACGAGCGCTCGTAAGATCATCTGGTCATCTTCGAGGAGTTATGGCTGGGGGCGGGATGGGGACGGGCGAGCAGTTCGTGACGATAGGAGCCGTACTGCTTGGTGCGCTGTCCACCCATGTCACCAACCACCTCATGGAGCGGAGCAAGATCCGCCACCAACTCATGACCCGGTGGGACGACAAGAAGGTCGAGACGTACGCGGAGTACGTGGACGCTGCGAAGGCGCGGATCGCCGCGTCCGTTCGGGTGTACGAGGTCAGAGAAGGGCTGCGTGAAGATCACAGGCCCAAGGAAGAGCTTCGCAGGGACCTAGCTGAAGCAAGCCAACGCTGGGGGTCTGCCTTCGAACGGGTCATGCTCTTCGGCGGCGACGATGCGATCGAGGCTGGCCATGAGCTGAACTCACTGCTTGCCGAGATCGTCTGGCAGGCGGAAGGAAAGCTCACAGGGACTCTCAGCGAATGGCGTGAACGGCATCGCGCCGCGTTCCGGGCGATCAACACCTTCCATGAAGCGGCCCGGCAAGACCTGGGCATCTCGGGGAACGTCACCGGTGAGAGACATCCGGAGCGCGACCTCTTACTCCCGCCCTCCCGCTTACTCCCGCCCTCCCGCGACGCGGCCGAGGACTGATGTTCCTCAACACTGCTTCGCTGATGGGCGCCTGCGCCGGTACCCAACCCACCATCGCTCACCAGGGGAGGGCTGCCTTCGGCTGTCGTCATCTGTCGTCGTCGGCCGCCCTCGGACGGCCCACAGACGGCCCCAGGGATACCCCCGGGGCCGCTAGTGGTTCCCGTTGCCTGGCCCCCTCGATGCGAACTATGGGCAGGATGGTCATTGAGGTCAGGTGGGCTGGTCAACTGGTCGCCAAGGACCGTTGGCGGTCCGTGGCGGTCGTGGTGGTTGCTGTACTTCACTGCTGTACTGCACTGGGTCGTTCCCCCAGGCCAGAAGTGCTGCGTGACCGCATATCGAAGGACATCGAGACGCCCCACTCATCACAGGTCGATTGGTCAACCGATGGCGCTATGCCGTCAGCGGGTTGACGTTGGATGGCGATCAAGGCGGCGTCGTCGTCGAGTCGGCCGCCGACGTGGTTGAGAAGGTCGCCGCGGAGATGGTTGAGGAGTGCCGTGGAATGGCGGTGGTTCTGGTGGGTGAGTCGTTTGGCGAGCGGGTAGAACTCGCCGTCGGTATTGCGGGCTTCGATGGCACCGTCGGTGTAGAGGAGGAGGGTGTCTTCGGCCCCTAGGGCGAAGGTGTCGAGGTGGTAGGTGGTTTGCGTCAATGCGCCCAGGCCCAGCGGGGGCGCGGGTTGGCCGGCTTCCAGGGGCACGACGTCGTGCGCTCGTAGGAGTAGCGGTGGGGGGTGTCCGCAGGTGACGCTCCGCACGAGGGGCTCGGCGTCGGGGATTTCGAGGAGAGTGGCGGTGACGAACGCCTCTTCGGTCTGTTCGGGGCTCACTGCTTCGGATGCGTCGCTGCGGACGCTTGAATCCAGGTAGGCGGCGAGTTCCGGCAGCGTGGTCAGCCGGCGGGCGGCGTCGCGGAACGTGCTGATGGTGTGGGCGGCGTTGCCGACCGCCGCCAGGCCCTTGCCTCGTACGTCGCCGATGATCAACCGTGTTCCCGTGGGCGTGCGCACGGCGGCGTAGAGATCTCCGCCGATGCGTGCTTCGTTCTCTGCCGCCAGGTACGTCGAGGCCAGGTGAAGAGGGCCGAGTCGGTGGGGGAGGGGAGGCAGTATGGCGCGTTGCGTGGCCTCGGCGACTGCGCGCAGCTGGACCAGCTTTCGCTGTCCCCGTTCCGTCAGGTACCGGGCGATCACGACGGCCACCGAGGTCGCAATGAGGGCAGCCGCCTGTGGCGGGTTCACCGATTGGCGGACCAGGTAGATGGCCATCAAAGCCGACACGGCCATGACGCCGACAAGTCCGGTGACCCGGGAGCTCGCGTACCAGGAAGTGAGTACAGGCGCCATGATCAGCAAGTCGCCGAGATGAACTGCGCCAGGCACCTGAAGATCGATGAGTGTGATCGCCAGAATGAACAGCAGGGTGATGGTCAGCATGGATCGTGATTGCGGCAAGGTGCGCGAGTGAACGAGTGACGGCCTGGCTCGGTGATGCATCAGGTGTGGCTCCTGCATGCCACGCGGAGCCGTACACGCAGGGTCGCGGAAAGTGAATGCCATGCGCTGCTCCCTCTAGGATCAGATCATCTATTCTGATGATTCTATCAATTGAAACGGACATATACGGGCATGCGGGGTCATGTGTGGTAGGTCACAAGCTTTGTGGATGCCGGCCGGGCTTGATCAGGGCGAGTCTCCGCCGCTGGGCAGGGACGTTCCGCGGCTGGGGTGACGACTGACCCGCCGTCCCTCGTGGTGCACGGTACCGAGCGGTCGGCGTAGCGACTTTGGCCGGGAGCTGCTTTGGCGCGAGTGATCATGGCCCCGTAAGCTTCCGGCGCGTCGGGCAGTCTGTGGACCTGCCCGGTAAAGCACGACGTTGGGGCCATGATCTTCGAGGCTCGCGCCAAAGCGGCTGGCTAAAGTCGCGGAGCCGACCGCCCCAGCCACGGCGTGTTCTGACCTGATGCCCCGTGTGCCTGCCTCTTGGGCGGGAGCGGGCGGCCGGCGGTGCCGAGCGGGGCGGAGACATGAGCGCGGGCGCCGCCGGCCGCCCGCGCCCGCCCGGAGGAGCGAAGCGACGACGGGTGCTTGATGAAGTAGGGAAAGTCTTATCCCTCGGCTGGGTGGGCCTCTCGTCGGTACTCATCGAACAGGCTGAAGAACAGCTCAACCGCAGGTACGCCGGCCTCTTGTGCCTCGCGTTCGATCTCGACCGCCCAGCCAAGGGAGCTGTGACGGCCGAGCCGCTGCCACAACCACTCGGCGAACGGGCCCTGAGTGCCAGGGCTCCAGAAGGGGAAGTCTTCCTCGGCACCGTGCACTGCCATCGCGGCTCGGTAGCCGATGAGCATGGAGTCCAAGTGCTGGAGTGAGCCGCCGCGTAGCCACGTACCGGGGCGGAGGCGTATCTCATCAAGGAACTCATGGACGCTGGAGAGCTCCGTGATGTGCCTCGGTTGCCGACGTGCGTTATCCGCTTCTGTCATCGGGTGAGCAGCTGCCTGCCATCGTGGCTGCGTACGTGCGGGCCGTTGCCGTCCAAGGCGTCCAAAAGCCTGACGGCGAAGACCTCGGACATACGCGCGCTGACCTCGTCGGGTGTGAGCCAAGCAACAGCCGTGGACTCGCTTGAGGCGCGCTCTGTGCCGCCGGAGGGCTTGCAGCGGAAGACCAGGGCCACGATGCCGCGGGTGAGGTTCTTGTAGACGCCGGTCAGTTCGTCGACCTCGACGTGGATGCCGGTCTCCTCCAGGACCTCGCGGGCGACGCCGGCCTCGGAGGTCTCGTTGAGTTCGAGGATGCCCGGAGTTCCCAGGTGCCGTTGTCGGCTCGGCGGATCGCCAGGAGGCGGCCGTCCTCGCGCACCACCACTCCGGCCACGGATACGGAGTGCAGGGGAGACGGCGTCGCTTCCTGTGCTTGACTCATGTAGAGGAGCATAGGAGGCAGAGAAGGACTATGGGAACTGCGGCTGGAGGGGTCGGGTCCGGACCTCGGTACGTGCAGATCGCGGACGAGATCGTGCAACAGATCCGGGCGGGAGTTCTCAAGCCTGGCGACATGGTGCCGAGTGAGTCTGAGCTGGTGGAGCGCTACGGCGTGTCCGGCGGGACGATCCGTAAGGCCATGGTCGAGGTGCGGGCGAGTGGGCTGGTCGAGACCCGGCACGGCAAGGGCTCGATCGTGAAGAACCGGCCTCCGGTGCGGCACCGCTCCTCCGATCGCTTCCGGCGCTCGCTCCGGCAGGGCGGACAGGCGGCCCACCTCGCGGAGTCCGCTCAGTCCGGCGCCACCGCCAAAGTCAGCGTTCTCTACATCGGGCCCATGGAGGCGCCCGAGGATGCCGCCCAGCGACTGGGCGTCTCGGTCGGTACGCAGGTGCTGGCTCGTCGTCGCCTGTACTTCCGTAACGGCACCCCGGTCGAGACCGCGACGTCGTACCTGCCCTGGGACGTCGTGAAGGACATCCCGGAGCTGTTCGCCGAGAACCCCGGCGGCGGTGGCATCTACGCCCGACTCGAAGACCACGGGCATGAGTTCGCGGAGTTCGTCGAGACGCTGCAAGCGCGGCCGGCCTCCAAGGCGGAAGCCTCGGAGCTGGCACTGAGTCCGGGTGCGCCCGTGGTTCATCTGATCCGTGAGGCCCGTACGACCGCGGGTCTCGTGGTTGAAGTGTGCGACACCCTCATGGCCGCTGACCAGTTCGTTTTCGAGTACCGGATCCGTGCCGCCGACTGACGCGCACTCAACTCTCCGCAACCCGTCACGAGTTCCTCTTCGTGGCGGATTGACTCATGTACAGGAGTCAGGCACTCTTCTTCATGTCGCTCATGTGCATGAGTGGCGGAGTTCAGCATCTATAGAGGAGTGATCTCTGCGTCAGATTCCCGTCGACACCGCCGGCGCGGTCGTGATGGTCGCCAAGTCCCCGCAGGTCAAGGTCCGTGACCGCCGTACCGGCGAGATCGCCACCGACGCCGAGACCGGGGCCAAGCTGATGACGGTCGACGTGATGTTCGCGGCGAACGAGGAGGTGGAGATCCTCTCCATCACCGTCCCGGAGCCCGGCATCACCGGCGAACTGGCCATGGGCACGCCGGTCGCACTCACCGGCTTGATCGCCCGCCCCTGGGAGAACGACTTCAACGGCCAGAAGCGGCACGGCATCGCGTTCCGCGCGGTCGCGGTCACCTCGCTCGCCGACGCCGCCGCAGGGCCCAAGGCGGCCTGATCATGACCGGCTTCTCGGTCTCCCTGGTGCTGGTCGCCGTCGCCGCGGTTCTTCTGCGGTGGCGGCGCCCCGCCTGGTACTGGCTGACCTTCGGGGTCACGCTGGCCGTGGTGCGGGTCCTGGTCCGGTACGGCTCCGTCATGGACGCGTGCGGGTTAACGGTGCCGCCTGCGCGGTGGCGCCTCGCTCTCGCCCGTGCCACCAACCGGCCGATACCGGGACCACGGGCCCCGCGCATCCTGCGGTTGCGGCCCACTCGCACCGGCCTGGTCCTGCGGCTCAAGCTCCGCCCCGGGCAGGACGCCTTCGACATCGCCGCCGCCTCGGACCGGCTCCGGCACTCGTTCTCCATGTACGGCGTGACCTCGCGAGAGCTGCGCTCCGGCGTCGTAGAGGTGCGGATGACCGGCTACGACGTCCTCAAGCGGGTGCAGATGCCGGCCAAGACCGACATCCGGCCAATGCGGGTACCGGTCGCCCTGCGGCAGGACGGCTCAGTGCACTACCGCGACTACCGGGCGATACCCCACGCCCTCACCCTCGGGGCCACGGAGTCCGGCAAGTCCGTCTACCAGCGCAACCTGGTCGCGGGACTCGCGCCGATGGACGTCGCCCTCGTCGGCATCGACTGCAAGCAGGGGGTTGAGCTGTTCCCGCTGGCCCGCCGGTTCTCGGCGCTGGCCGACGATCCCGACACCGCCGCCGAAGTACTCGATGCGCTCGTGGTCCGGATGGGGCGCATCTATGAGGTCATCCGGGCTCAGCAGCGCATCGCCGCCGACGTGCCGGACGCGGAGATCGCCGCCGACATCTGGGACCTGCCCGATCACCTGCGCCCGGTCCCGGTCGTGGTCCTGGTCGACGAGGTCGCCGAACTCGCCCTGTACGCCAACAAGGAGGAGGAAAAGCGCCGGGATCGCATCATTACCGCCCTGGTTCGCCTCGCCCAGCTCGGCCGCGCGGCCGGTATCTACCTTGAAATCTGCGGGCAGCGCTTCGGCTCCGAACTCGGCAAGGGCATCACCATGCTCCGCGCCCAGCTCACCGGCCGAACCGCCCACCGCGTCAACGACGAGACATCCGCCAACATGGCCTTCGGCGACATCGCCCCGGACGCCGTACTCGCCGCCATCCAGATCCCGGCCGAAATGCGGGGACTCGCCATCTCGGGCGACTCCTCCGGAGGGTGGCACCGCATCCGCGCCCCGCATACCTCGCTCCGCCAGGCCGTGAACATCTGCAACCGGCACGCCGACCGGACCCCGGACCTGCCCGAGCTGGCTCCGTTCCGGCCCGCCCTCTCCGCCTCCGCCGCCACTCCCGTGTCGCTGGCCAAGGCTTCCTCAGTCGCCGTCTGATCTCTCTCTGATCCTCACCGGTCGGCGCGACCGCCTTCGCGTCAGGTCCCTACCCCCGCCATGCCCAAAGAAGGGAGACCCCGAAGTGTGCCCGAACTGCGAGGACTTCGCCCGGACCGTGCTCCTGCTCGGCCAACTCGCCTTGTACGCCGATATGACCGGCGCCGACCTCGACTTCGTGGAAGCCGTCAGCGCGTCCCTCGCCGTCTCGCTACCCGAACCCCCGCCCGGCACCTTCCCGCCCGGCTACGACCCCGACGGCGGCCCGGACTACCCCGGTGACTCCTGATGGGTTCCCGTCACGGCCTCCGTGTCGACGCGGTCCTTGTCCAGGCCGTCATCGCCGGTGCCCTGTCCTTCGCTCACCTGCACGATCTGGCCTCCGCTGCCGGTCAGAACGGGTGGAAGGCCTGGGCCTACCCGGTCAGTGTCGACCTGCTCTTGGTCGCCGCCTGGCGGCGCCTGCGCAGTGAGGGCCCGTCTCGGCTGGCCTGGTGCTGGTTCCTCGTCGCGCTGTTCGCCTCGCTCGGCGCCAACGTCGCCACGGCCGGGTTCCTGGATCTGGCCGACCCGCCCGCCCTGCTCCGCCTCGGCATCGCCGGATGGCCCGCGCTCGCCTTCCTCGGCGGAACGCTCCTCGCGCACTCGTCGGCTGCGGAGTCGGGACCGGTGCCGCCGGCATCTGTCGCGGACGTGGAGGAGGTCGTGTCTCCGGTCGAGCAGCCGGTCCCGGACGCCGAACGTGCATCGGCAACTGAGCCGGTGCCCGATCCTGACGCGGCCCCCGCATCTCCGGCCCCGGCCCCCGCTCCTCCGGTCCCTGCCGTCCTGGTCGACCACGCCCGCAAGGTCGCCGACGAGTACCGCGCCCGTACCGGTGCCCCGATCGACACAGACACCCTGCGCTCCCGCCTCGGTGTCCCGCCCCACCTCGCCGACGCCATCGCCGCCCACCTCACCTGACCAGCACGAGAGGAAGACCAGTGACCCGCGACCCGGCCGACCTGACCGCCTCCGACTACCTCGACGGCGCCCGCGAGATGGCTGCCGCCAACCGGCCCTTCCTCGCCCACCTGCTCGCCGAGGAAGCCGCCCGCCTCACCGCCGACCCGGCCACCGCCGCCGGTATCC
The DNA here is from genome assembly GCF_040298985.1 of Streptomyces sp. NPDC001093. Classification (NCBI taxonomy): domain Bacteria; kingdom Bacillati; phylum Actinomycetota; class Actinomycetes; order Kitasatosporales; family Streptomycetaceae; genus Streptomyces; species Streptomyces sp. NPDC001093. The sequence continues at coordinate 18,497 of NZ_JBEPBF010000037.1, forward strand.
GCGCCAGCTTCCCCGCCCCGACCACGGCCCGAGAGGAGACCGACTGACATGCCCGCCCGCGACCACTTCCACTCCGTGATGCACATCGGCCCGGTGCAGATCGGCACGCACCGCGACCGCCACGGCCAGACCAAGCACGCCGCCGTGTGCACCTCCGACGACTGCGGTTGGTCCGCCGACTACTCCAGCCAGTCCGCGGCCCAACTCGCCGCCCGCACCCACCGCTGCCGCGTCCGCTAGGAGACCCACCGCCATGCAGGTACCGCTCTGGTTCGCCCTGCTCGTCGTCGGCTACCTCGGCGTCAAGCTCATCCGCCCGCCCGCCTGGCTCATCGCCGTGCTCCTGCTCGGCGGCTTCCTCCTTGCCGACAGCGTCCTCGCCCCGGCCATCAACGCGCTCGTCAAGTAGCCCGCCCGCGAGAGGAGACCACCCATGTTCCGCCCGAAGATCCCTACCATGCCCATGCCGACGGGCCTCACCACCCCGCCCGCCGTCATCGAGCCGACCACCGTCACCCGGAACGCAGAGATCCCGCCGGCCACCACGCCTACTCCGGCGCCGTCCCGGCCCCCGGTCCAGCTCACCCCCGGCACAGCGCTCGCCCTCGTCGGCGGCGGCACGGCCGTCGTCCTGGTCCTCGGCGCCGTCCTGGTCTCCCTGCTTCTGGCGGTCGCCATCACCGGCGCCTCAGTCGCCGTCTGCGCCGTCGTCCTGCGCTCCCTGCTCGCCTCCGACGCCAAGCGTCGCTGACCGGCACCCGGGCGGCCTTGATACCGCCAAGCATCCGCCGCCCGGGCGCCGTCCCTGTCCGATCTCGCAACCGGAAGGAACCCCAAGCATGGCCCACCGCGCCTCACCCGCGACACCGAGTGCGCCCATGCCCGACACATTGCTTGACCCGATCACCCTTGGGGACGTGCTCCGGGTGGCTTCGGCCTCGGACTACGCCCGCTGGGAGGACCAGATCCGCCGCACCGGCGGCTGCTCCGACCCGATCCACCTCACCGGCTGGGTCCTCCACAAGGACAAGACCAGCGGCGAGACCCTGCACCACTACTCCACAGAGAAGGAGCCGGGCGGACGCCTCCGCCTTGCCTGCGGCAACCGCCGCGCGTCCCGCTGCCCGTCCTGCGCCTGGACCTACGCGGGCGACACGTACCACCTGATCCGCGTCGGCCTGGCCGGGGACGACCGCCGCGACATCCCCGCCACCGTCCGCGATCACCCGCGCGTCTTCGCCACCCTCACGGCCCCCTCGTTCGGGCCGGTCCACAACCGTCCCGACGACGGCTCCTGCCGCTGCGGCACCGCGCACGCGCCCGACGCCCCGGAACTGGGCACCGCCCTCGACCCGGACACCTACGACTACGCGGGCGCCGTGCTGTTCAACAACCACGCCGGACAGCTCTGGCAGCGCTTCACCACCCGACTCCGCCGCGAACTCGCCGCCCGCGCCGGCCTGCCTCGCCGGGAACTCGCCGAACACCTTCGCGTCTCGTACGGCAAGGTCGCCGAGTTCCAGAAGCGTGGTGCCCTGCACTTCCACGCCGTCGTACGCCTCGACGGCCCGGAGGGGCCCGGGACGCCACCGCCCGCCTGGGCCACGGTGAACCTCCTCACGGACGCGATTCACGCCGCCGCAGCTCACTCGTACACATCGGTCTCGGTCCCGGCTGCCGGTGACGAGCCCGCCCGTACCTTCCGCTGGGGCCGACAGCTCGACGTCCGCCCGGTCAAGGCCTTCGGCGACGGCTCCGACATCACCGAACAGGCCGTCGCCTCGTACGTGGCCAAGTACGCCACCAAGGCCGCCGAGAACACCGGCACCCTGGACCGCCGCATCGGCGAAGTCGCCGAACTCGACCGCCACCAGGTCCCGGACCACACCCGACGGCTCATCACCGCGTGCCGCGACCTGGACAGCCTGTACCCGGACCGGCGCCTCTGGGCCTGGGCGCACATGCTCGGTTTCCGCGGCCACTTCTCGTCCAAGTCGCGCACCTACTCCACCACTCTCGGCGCCCTCCGCCAGGAACGCGCCGACTACCGCGCAGCCCAAGAGGCAGCCGTCCTCGGCCTCGACGACCGCGAGCCGGACACCGTCCTCGTCCTGGCGGACTGGCAGTACGCCGGCCACGGCCACACGCCGGGTGAGGCCGCTCTCGCCGCGACCATCGCCCGTGACCTCCAGACCAACCGGGAGACCGCGCGCGACGCCCTCCTGAGCGAAGGGAGCACGGAATGACCACGGCCATCCGGTCGCGACGCACCATGCTCACCCTCGCGGAGGTCTGCGAGGAACTGGCCGTCTCGCGCTCGACCTTCTACGACTGGCGGGCCAAGCGCCGTGCGCCGCGCTGCATCAAGCTCCCGAACGGCGACCTCCGGATCCGGCGGAGCGACCTCGATCACTGGCTCGACGACTGCGAGGACGCCGCCTGATGGAGACGACGTACGACGTGAAGATCTACAAGATCCTCACCTACAAGGGCGCCCGGAAGACCACGTACACCGTGCGCTGGACGGTCGCGGACAAGCGCTGGCGTGAGCCCTTCAACACCGTCGCGCTCGCCGAGGGCTTCCGTTCAGAACTCATCCGGGCCACGGGCAAGGGCGAGGCCTTCGTCGTCGCCACGGGTCTCCCGGTGTCCCATCGCTCCAAGTCGGCTGCCATGAGGTGGTACAGGTTCGCCGTCGAGTACGTGGACGCCCGTTGGCCTCAACTCGGCGGCAACAGCCGCAAGAACATCGCGAAGACCCTGACCGCGACCACCATCGCCCTGCTGCGGGCCAAGCCCACCCAGTTCGCACCTGCGGCCGTGCGCACTGCTCTGCGTGAGTGGGCGTTCAACACGAACCGACGCCCGGACGCGCCCCGAGACGTGGTGGCCATCCTCAAATGGGTCGAGCGGAATTCCCTGCCCGTCTCGGCCTGGGAGGACCCGGAGAAGGTCGACCAGGTCCTGCAGGCCATCGACACCCGCCTCGACGGCAAGCAAGCGGCGGCCTGGTCCCGGAAGCGCAACCGCCGGATCCTCAACGTCGCCATGAAGTACGCGCTTCGGCGGCGCATCCTGCGGACCAATCCCCTCCCGAAGGGCAAGGAGTCGACGGCCGCCACGAAGACCACTAACGCCGTGGACAAGCGGTCCTTGCTCAACCCCGAGCAGGCGGCGGCAATCCTCGACTGGATACGGCGACGGCCGCGCGGCGGTAAGCGGCTCCATGCCTTCTTCGCCACGCTGTACTACTGCGGCCCACGGCCCGAGGAAGCCGTAGCCATGCGCGTGGAGGACGTGACCCTGCCCGAGCCCTACGCCGACGACCAGTGGTGCGAGCTGCTGATCCACACGGCGACGCCGGAGGTCGGGAAGCAGTGGACCGACACGGGGGAGATCCACGAACAACGCGACCTGAAGGGCCGTGCGGAGGGTGAGACGCGCACTGTGCCGGGGCATCCGGCCCTGACGCGCATCCTTCGGCAACACATCGCGGACGAACAGCTGAAGCCAGGCGATCTGCTCTTTCAGGGGGAGTCCGGTGGCATCCTCGCCGGCTCTGTCATCCGTCGGGCATGGCGCAGCGCACGTAAGGCCGTCCTGCCCCCGCACGTCTTCGAGTCGCCCACCGGGCGGCGGGTGTACGACAACCGGAACACGCGCCTGACGAAGTGGCTCAACGACGGCATCCCGCCCGCCCAGGTGGCGGAGTGGGCCGGGAACAGCGTCGCCGTGCCGCTGGCTACCTACGCCCGCTGCATCGACGGGCAGCTGCCGGACCTGAAACGGCGATTGGAAGCCGCGGGAGACCTCCCTGAGTCGGAGGTGCCGGGTGTTGGCTGATCTTCTTCCGGTCGAGAACTTCGACACGTATTCGACACGGCCACCCGCGAAAACCCGGTGACAGCCGGACAGCCCCGGAGTCTGCCCTTGATCATCAAGAGGGCGTCCGGGGCTTCGTCGTGATCAGTGACACCCGCCCTGACCAGCAAAAAGCCCTCCCGACGGGAGGGCTGAGGCTGTGCGCCCCCGGCAGGACTCGAACCTGCGGCCAAGCGCTTAGAAGGCGCCTGCTCTATCCACTGAGCTACGGGGGCCTGGTGGCGGGACCAAGGATAAAGCTCCCTGCTCCTCGACCTTGCCGCTTCGCCTCCGTGGCTCGATGTGGAGGTTTGGTGAAGCGGTCCCGATAATCGCAGGCAGGTACGAATCGTGCACCGCTTTTGACCTCCGGCGCACCGGGTGTTGTGCACTCGTTATGCCTGGGCCGTTCCTGTGTCCCAGTCGTCCCTTGCATCCTTTCTGTCCCGTCGGCGCGCAGACATGTCTATATGCTTCAGAATCACCATAAAATTGGGCATTCTTCGCATGTGGTGACCTTGGACGTTCGGCCTCAGCTGCTCGACACACTCTCTGCACTGCGCGACCGTGTCGCCGCCGCACGCTTTCCGCTGCCCCTGCCCGGGGCGCCACGCGCGCGTGCCAACCGCGACGAACTCCTCGCGCAGCTCGACGACTACCTGGTACCCCGCCTGCGGGAGCCCGACGCGCCGCTGCTGGCCGTCGTCGGTGGGTCCACCGGTGCCGGCAAGTCGACGCTCGTCAACTCGCTCGTCGGCCGCCGGGTGAGCGAGGCGGGCGTACTGCGGCCGACCACGCGGACCCCGGTGCTTGTCTGCCATCCGGAGGACCATCACTGGTTCAGCGACACGCGCGTGCTGCCCGACCTCGCGCGCGTGTGGGCCCCCCAGGAGGACCCCGACGAACTCCTCATGACCGGCGAGCCCCCCACGCGCGTGCTGCGCGTCGAGACGGCCGACACCGTCCCGCGCGGACTCGCCCTCCTCGACGCCCCCGACATCGACTCCCTGATCGCCGACAACCGAGTCCTCGCCGCCGAGCTGATCTGTGCTGCCGACATCTGGATCATGGTCACCACGGCAGCCCGGTACGCCGACGCCGTCCCCTGGCAGCTGCTGCGCACCGCCAAGGAGTACGACGCCACCCTCGTGACCGTCCTGGACCGGGTTCCCCACCAGGTCGTCTCCGAGGTCTCCCGGCAGTACGGCGCCCTGCTCACCAAGGCCGGGCTCGGCGACGTACCCCGCTTCACCGTGCCCGAGCTGCCCGAGTCCGCCTGGGGCGCCGGTCTGCTGCCCGCCACCGCCGTGGCGCCGCTGAAGAACTGGCTCGCGTACCACGCCCAAGACCCCTCCGCCAGGGAGCAGGCCATGACCCGTACGGCCCATGGTCTCCTCGACTCGCTCAAGTCCCGCATGCCCGAGCTGGCCAGCGCCGCCGCCGCCCAGCACGCCGCCGCACTCCGGCTCACCTCCGCCGTGGACACCGCCTACGACAGCGAGCACGCGCGCGTGCGCGGCCGGCTCCAGTCCGGCGCCGTACTCGCCGGAGACGCCCTCAAACGCTGGCGGGCCTTCCCCCTGGACTGCACCCCCGGCGAACTCCTCGACGCGCTCGTGGAAAGTCTGGCCGCCCTGCTGCTGTGCTCGGTCACCGCCGCGGACGAGCGCGTCGACGAGGCCTGGCGGAGCGAGCCGGCCGGAGCCGACCCGGCCCTCGCCGCCGGCGAGTCGTCCACGGAAAGCACCGAACACCGCATCGGTGTCGCCGTACGGCGCTGGCGGCGCGAGCTGGAGGAATACGCCGAGGACGAGGCGCGTGAGCTGGAACGCACCACGCCGCTCGACCCGGAGGCCGTCGCCGCCCTGGTCGCCACCGCGCTGCTCGGCGGGCGCCGGACGCGCAGCGCGGGCGAGGGGCTCGCGCAGCGGATCGGGGCGCACGGCGCGCTGCGGCTGCGCGACCGGGCCGGGCGGCTGCTCAACGAGCACGTGGACCGCGTCATGCACACCGAACGCGAGCGGCGCCTGGCCCCGCTCGAAGCCCTGGACGTCAATCCGGAGCCCCAGGCCGCACTCATCGCCGCGCTGTCCGTACTGCAGAAGGAGAGGTGACCGGTGACCGCCGTCACTGACCAGGACCACACGGATCACATCGACCACTTGAGGCACGTGGGACGCATGAGAGACATGGAGCACGGCAGCCACGGCGACACCTGTACCGGACAAGTGGAACACGGCGGTCGCCTGGAGTCTGGGCTCGGGGAGCGTGTGGAGCCCATGGACCGGGTCGAGCACGTCGAGCGCCTGGAGCGCGTGGAGCCCATGGACCGGCTCGAGCACGTCGATCGTACGGAGCGCATGGAGCACATCGATCGCCTGGAGCACATCGATCGCGTGGAGTGCCTGGAGCGTATGCATCGCGCGGAGTACAGCGCAGCCATGGCCGAGCGTGCAGCGCGTCTTCGGGGTGGCGCGAACGGGGTGGACGGCGGCGGCGGGGCGGTCGATGCCGGCGCCGGCATTGCGGCCGCCTCCGACACGGCCGATGCCTGCGACGCCCGCGACGCCTCCGGGACCGCCGACCTCTCCTACGCCCGCGACGCCTCCGGCAGTGCTGGTGTCGCCGGACCCGCCGCCCGCTCCGACGAGGCAGACACCGACAGCGGGCAGGAGGAGGGCGGGGACGTCGCCGCCGCGGGCCCCGAGAACCCGTCGAGCGAGCAGCACGCCCGCGTGCGCCACGAGGACCGGGCTGAGGGCTCTGACGAGGGCGACGACAACCCGGGCGGCGAGAACCGGGACCAGCAGCGGGGGAAGTACACCGACACCGCAGGCGCCGCACAGCTCTGTCTGCCGCGGCCGCTCCCGCAGCCGACAGCGGAAGCCGACACCCCCGGAGTCCCGAAAGCCACCAACCCCCCGGCCGAACCGGCCCCCATCACCAGGCCAGTACCCTCACTGCCGCCCATTCCGCCGATCCCGCCCATGCCCACCTTCCTGCCGAGCCCCGTGTCCCGCGCCATCGCGGACACGGACGCCGCCGCCCGCAGGTCCCCCAAGGCGGCGGAACCTTCGGCATCGTCGGAGTCCTCGAAGCCGCCGTCCCCCGACTCCTCCGGCTCCTCCGACTCCTCCGGGCCCTGGGACGACGGACTCATCGCCCGGCGCGTCACGGAGGCGACGGCCGCCGCCCTCGCCGCCGAACGCGCCTCCACCCTGGACAGCGGCGGCCGCGGCCCCGGCAGCCAGACGCCGCCGCCCCTGGCGTACGACGGCCAACTGCGCTCCCGGCTGGACGCCCTGCGCGAGCTGGTCGGGCTCTCCCGGACCCGCGTGGAGAGCCATACCCTCGCCGAAGCGAGCCGGGTGCTGGACGAGGCGGCGGCCCGCCGGAAGCTCTCCGGCCGGCACACCGTCGTGGCCATCGCGGGCGCCACCGGCAGCGGCAAGTCGCAGCTGTTCAACGCCCTTGCCGGAGTGGCCATTTCGGAGACCGGTGTACGACGTCCGACCACGGCCGCCCCCATCGCGTGCAGCTGGAGCGACGGCGCGGCGAGCCTCATCGACCGGCTCGGCATCCCGGGCCGGCTGCGCCGCCGTCCGCTGCAGAGTCCCGAGGCCGAGGCGCAGTTGCGCGGGCTCGTCCTCGTCGACCTGCCTGATCACGACTCCGCCGCCCTGGAGCACCGTAAGCAGGTCGACCGGATCCTGAAGCTGGTCGACGCGGTGATCTGGGTGGTCGACCCGGAGAAGTACGCCGACGCCGTGCTGCACGAGCGCTATCTGCGGCCCATGGCCGGCCACGCGGAGGTCATGTTCGTCGTCCTCAACCAGGTCGACCGGCTGCCCGAGGACGCCGCCGACCAGGTCCTGGACGATCTGCGCCGGCTGCTGGACGAGGACGGGATCGCGCTCGGCGAGTACGGCGAACCGGGCGCCACCGTGCTCGCCCTGTCCGCGCTCACCGGTGACGGCGTCGGGGAACTGCGCGAGGTGCTCGGCCAGTTCGTGGCGGAGCGCGGCGCGGCGGCCCGCCGGGTGTCGGCCGACGTGGACGCCACGGCGGTGGACCTGCGGCCCGTGTACGCCACGGGCCGGCGCGTCGGTCTCAGCGAGGAGGCGCGCGAGGAGTTCGCCGCGCGGCTCGCGGACGCGGTGGGCGCCACCGCGGCGGGCGAGGCCGCCGAGCGTGCCTGGCTGCGCAACGCCAACCGGGCCTGCGGCACACCCTGGCTGCGGCTGTGGCGCTGGTACCAGTGCCGCGGCGAGTCCACCACGGGCCGCATCCCGGTGCGCACGGCCCAGCCCGACGAGGAGGCCACGGCTCGCCAGCGCGTGGAACAGGCGGTCCGTACGGTGGCCGACCGGGCCTCGGCCGGGCTGCCGACGCCGTGGGCGCAGGCGGTGCGCGAGGCGGCCGTACGCGGGTCGCAGGGGCTGTCCGAAGCGCTGGACGAGCTGGCGGCGCGGGCCGGACTGCCGCCGGGCCGGCCGCCGCGGCCCGGGTGGTGGCCCGCCGCGGTGCTGGTCCAGGCGGCGATGACCCTGCTGCAGGTCATGGGCGGCCTGTGGCTGTTCGGCCAGATCATCGGGGTCATGGCGCCCAACCTCTGGGTTCCGGTGCTGCTGATGGTGTGCGGGATCGTCGGCGGGCCGCTGGTGGAGTGGGGGTGCCGGATGGCGGCGAGAGGCCCGGCCCGGCGCTACGGCCAGGAGGCGGAACGCCGCCTCCGGGAGGCGGCCGCCGGCTGCGGCCGGGCCCGGGTGCTCGATCCGGTGGCGGCGGAACTCTTGCGGTACCGGGAGGTGCGGGAGCAGTACGGGCGCGTCGCGCGGCGCGGGGCCGGAGTGGGGTGAGAGCCGGAACGCGCGAGACGTGAGCGCGAGGGGCCTCGGGTGTTCCCGGGGCCCCTCGGCGGTTTTCCGGGGGTGAGGGGGTCGCCGTGAGCGAGGGTCACTCATGCGAGCGGGGGTCACTCATGCGAGGGGGCTCACTCATGCGAGTGGCGGGGTTTTCCACAGGTGGGGTGGTCGTCCACAGCGCTCAGCGGGCCTGGCCGGGCGGAGGCAGTCTGGGGTCGCGGCGATCGCACGGCGGTCCGGCCGGAGGTGCGGCGGACGGTGCGCGCGATCGGCGCGAGGTGCGGGCACGTACGCCGGTCGTACGCGCCCCACGGCAGACACGCATGACAGACCAACGCGGCAGAACGTGACAGACACACACGACAGACACGGCCGTACGGGAGGGGCCCGTGCGCGTGTCCGCCCGGCCGGAAGGGGCCGGGCGGGGGAGGGGAGCGAGACCATGAACGAGACCATCGTGTGCGTGGTGGGCAACGTGGCGACCCAGCCGGTGTACCGGGAGTCGGCGGCGGGTCCGTCGGCCCGGTTCCGGCTGGCGGCGACCGCGCGCTACTGGGACCGGGAGAAGAACGCCTGGACGGACGGGCACACCAACTTCTTCACCGTCTGGGCCAACCGTCAGCTCGCGGTGAACGTGGCCGCGTGTGTGGAGGTGGGCCAGCCGGTCGTCGTACAGGGCCGGCTGAAGGTGCGCACGGAGGTGCGCGACGGGCAGCAGCAGTGGGCCTCCGCCGACATCGACGCCGTGGCGATCGGCCACGACCTCTCACGCGGTACGGCCGCCTTCCAGCGCTCGGCCAAACCGGAGGCACCGCCGACGGCGACCCGGCCGGAACCGAACTGGGAGACACCGCGTCCCACCGACACCCCGGACGAGGGCAGCGACGCGCCTCAACTGGCGGCGGAACCAGTAGCGGTGACATGACATCAGCATCCGGTTCCGCAACGGCGCGGCGGCGTCGGCCGGTGCCCGTCCGGTTGCCCAACACCCCGTACGAACCGGTTGATTTGTCGATATGCCCAGCTCATGGACGGTCCCGGCGATAACGATTACGGATCGGATCGCCCATCGGATCATCCGACCGGCAGGAGAGGCTCCGGCTGATCCATAGGATGCCGGGCGTGCCCCCAGGGGCCGCCGATTCTGCTGGTGGGACCGTCCCCCACGTCCAACGGGTCCTGCTCGAAGGGGAATTCTGTGCTTGCTGCGTTCTGTGGGTTCCGCCGTTCCACCGGAGCGGCCCGCCTGTCCGCCGCCACGACGGTGACCGGCCTGGTGGCCGCCGGTGTGCTGTCCGGCGCCGGTGCGGCCGTGGCCGACGGGACCGACGGGATACCGCAGACCCAGGGCGGGGCGACGGCCACGATCGACGGCCTGAAGACCTACGGCGAGGCAGTGATCCACGAGGACGGCGGCGACCAGCGCGTGGAGGCGGGCCTGTTCGAGATGTCCGTCGACGGCGGCGGCACCCTCCAGACGTACTGCGTCGACCTCCACAACCCCACCCAGCGCGACGCCCCCTACCAGGAGACGCCCTGGAGCGGCACCTCGCTGGGCGGCAACAAGGACGCCGGCCGGATCCGCTGGATCCTGCAGAACTCCTATCCCCAGGTCAACGACCTCGCCGCGCTCGCCCGCCGGGCCGGCGCCGGCACCCTGACCGAGCAGGACGCGGCGGCCGGCACCCAGGTGGCCATCTGGCGCTACTCCGACCACGCGAAGGTCGACGCCGTCGACCCGCAGGCCGAGAAGCTCGCCGCCTATCTGCAGAAGAGCGCCCGCGACCTGGGTGAACCGCAGGCCTCGCTGACCCTGGACCCGCCGGCGGTCTCCGGCCGGCCGGGGGAGCTGCTGGGCCCGGTGACCGTGCACACCAACGCGGACACGGTCTCGGTGAGTCCGCCGCCGGACGCGGCCACCAGCGGGGTACGGATCACCGACAGGACCGGCAAGGCGATCACGTCCGCGCAGGACGGCACCCGGCTGTACTTCGCCGTTCCGGAGGAGGGATCCGGGGGCCCCTCCCACGCTTTCGGCAGTGGGGGAGGAACGGCGCAGCTGACCGTGCAGGCGTCGACCACGGTGCCGGTGGGCCGCGCGTTTGCCTCCGACAGCCGCAGCCAGACCCAGATCCTGGCCGGCTCCAGCGAGTCCACGGTCTCCGCGACCGCGACCGCCACCTGGGCTGCCGAGGGCGCCATACCGGCGGTGTCGGCCCGCAGGAACTGCGCCAAGGGCAGCCTGGACATCTTCGCGGCCAACAAGGGCGACAAGCCCTTCACCTTCGAGCTGATGGGCGCCGAGCACACCATCCCCGCGGGCACCTCCCGCACGGTGACCGTCCCGCTCCAGGAGGACCAGGCCTACGACTTCACGATCACCGGACCCCACGGCTTCAGCCACCGCTTCACCGGCGTCCTCGACTGCAGGACCCAGGGCGCGATCACCACGGAGTCGGCCCGGATCCACAACGAACCCAGCCCCGCCTCGGTCGGCGGCACCACCGCCCCTGGCACCAACCTCGCCGCGACCGGCGGCTCCGCGATCACCCCGCTGATCGCGGGCGTGGCCATCGGCTTCGTGGTGATCGGCGGTGCGGTCCTGGTCCTCCTGCGCAAGCGCGAACAGGCCGACGGCTGAAAGCCCGGTTCACCGTCGGCCGGTCAGGAAGGCGCGCCCGCCAGGACGTCCACCTTCCCGGTGTCGAGGGAGTAGTAGGCGCCGACCACGGCGAGGCTGCCCCTTCTCACGAGTGGGGCCAGGTCCTGGTTGGAGCGCAGGTCGGCCGCGGTCAGCTTGGCCTGCGCGCGGGCCATGGTCTCGACCGGGTCGGCACCGCCCTCCTTGGCCGCCTGTTCGTACGCCGGACGCAGGGCCTTGGCGATCGCATCGAGGTTGCCGGGCAGCGGCTCGCCGCCTTGGAGAGACTTGTACGCCGCCTCGACGGCTCCGCACCGCTGATGCCCGAGGACCACGATGAGCGGAGTGCCACTCGTCATGGGCCCGTACTCCACGGAACCCGTGACCACCGGCCCGACCGCCTCTCCTCCTGTGCGCATCACGTACAGGTCGCCCAGCCCGGTGTCGAAGAGAAGTTCCGGCGGCACCCGGGAGTCGATGCAGGAAAGGACCGCCCCGAACGGCTTCTGCCCCTGGGCTACGAACTGGCGCCGGTTCGGATCCCGGTCGGGGTGTCGAAGGTCTCCGCTCACCCACCGCTTGTTGCCATCCATCAGCCTCGCGAATGCCGCGGCGGGCGTTGTCGGGCTCACTTCCGGTGAAGCACTGGCGGCCAACGGGATGGCACTCGTCGACGAGCACCCCGCAAGCGCGGCCGTGGAGAATGCGAGTCCTCCAGCCAGCAGAGCCCTGCGATTCGGGTGTTCCGCTGCGGCCATCGGTCGTTCCCCTCACTCCGCCCGGACGCGTACGTACGCCATGCCCAGGCGATTGTTCTGCGCGGCGCGGAAGCCGGACCGCAGGCACGAGCAGGCGAAGGCCGCTTTCCCGCGGTCGGCCCACAGCGTCCGTCCCGGCGGCCGCGTGAACCGCTTCTGTGTCAGGCCGACGGCGGACACCGGCACCGCACGGCAGGCTCAAAGCCCGCGGGAGAGATCTCGGACCGGCACACCGAGGTGCGCCGGCATCGTCCTGCGAGTGGCGGGCGGCTGACGAGTGATCGCCGCTGGGGCGTCCCTGAGCCGTGCGAGCCTGCCCGAGCCGGCCGACATCGGCCGACGGTGACGGACGAGCGCAGCCCGTAGCAGCGAAACCCCCAGGTCAGCGCCCCTCGACCCAACGGGTTTCCGCCCAGGGGTGGCCGTACGGCAAGATGGGGTGTATCTGCCCACTGCCAGATTTCAAGCTGCCGGACGGTTTCTCTTGGCTGAGTTCATTTACACCATGCGCAAGGCGCGCAAAGCGCACGGCGACAAGGTGATCCTCGACGACGTCACCCTGAGCTTCCTGCCGGGAGCGAAGATCGGTGTCGTCGGCCCGAACGGTGCCGGTAAGTCGACCGTGCTGAAGATCATGGCGGGGCTCGAGCAGCCGTCGAACGGCGATGCGTTCCTCTCCCCGGGCTACAGCGTCGGCATCCTGCTGCAGGAGCCCCCGCTGAACGAGGAGAAGACCGTCCTGGAGAACGTCCAGGAGGGTGTCGCCGAGATCAAGGGCAAGCTCGACCGGTTCAACGAGATCGCCGAGCTGATGGCGACCGACTACTCCGACGCGCTGCTCGACGAGATGGGCAAGCTCCAGGAGGAGCTGGACCACGCCAACGCGTGGGACCTGGACGCCCAGCTCGAGCAGGCCATGGACGCCCTCGGCTGCCCGCCCGGCGACTGGCCCGTCACCAACCTCTCCGGTGGTGAGAAGCGCCGCGTCGCGCTCTGCAAGCTGCTGCTGGAGGCCCCCGACCTGCTGCTGCTCGACGAGCCCACCAACCACCTGGATGCCGAGTCCGTGAACTGGCTGGAGCAGCACCTGGCCAAGTACGCGGGCACCGTCGTCGCCATCACCCACGACCGGTACTTCCTGGACAACGTGGCCGAGTGGATTCTCGAGCTCGACCGCGGCCGCGCCTACCCCTACCAGGGCAACTACTCCACCTACCTGGAGACCAAGGCCTCCCGCCTCAAGGTCGAGGGCCAGAAGGACGCCAAGCGGCAGAAGCGGCTCAAGGAAGAGCTGGAGTGGGTGCGGTCGAACGCCAAGGGGCGGCAGGCCAAGTCCAAGGCGCGTCTCGCCCGGTACGAGGAGATGGCCGCCGAGGCCGAGAAGATGCGGAAGCTGGACTTCGAGGAGATCCAGATCCCGCCGGGTCCGCGCCTGGGCAACGTCGTCGTCGAGGTCGACAAGCTCAACAAGGCCTTCGGCGAGAAGGTCCTCGTCGACGGCCTCAGCTTCACGCTGCCGCGCAACGGCATCGTGGGCGTCATCGGTCCGAACGGCGCGGGCAAGACCACGCTGTTCAAGATGATCCAGGGCCTGGAGACGCCGGACTCCGGCGACATCAAGGTCGGCGAGACCGTCAAGATCTCCTACGTCGACCAGGGCCGCTCCAACCTCGACCCGAAGAAGACGCTGTGGGAGGTCGTGTCCGACGGGCTCGACTACATCAACGTCGGCCAGGTCGAGATGCCGAGCCGGGCGTACGTGTCCGCCTTCGGCTTCAAGGGCCCGGACCAGCAGAAGCCGACCGGCGTCCTCTCCGGCGGTGAGCGCAACCGCCTCAACCTGGCGCTCACCCTCAAGCAGGGCGGCAACCTGCTGCTCCTCGACGAGCCCACCAACGACCTCGACGTCGAGACCCTCTCCAGCCTGGAGAACGCGCTGCTGGACTTCCCCGGCTGCGCCGTGGTCGTCTCCCACGACCGGTGGTTCCTCGACCGCGTCGCCACGCACATCCTCGCCTACGAGGGCGAGTCGAAGTGGTTCTGGTTCGAGGGCAACTTCGAGTCCTACGAGAAGAACAAGATCGAGCGGCTGGGCCCGGACGCCGCGCGTCCGCACCGCGCCACCTACAAGAAGCTGACCCGGGGCTGATCGGTCTTGCGCCACATCTATCGCTGCCCGCTGCGCTGGTCGGACATGGACGCGTACGGACATGTCAACAACGCGATCTTCCTCCGCTATCTGGAGGAGGCTCGCATCGACTTCCTGTCCCTGCGCGGCAAGGAGTCCAAGCAGGGGTCCGTGGTGGCGCGCCATGAGATCGACTACAAGCGCCAGCTCGTCCACCGACCCACGCCCGTGGACATCGAGCTGTGGGTCACCCAGGTCAGGGCCGCGTCCTTCACCGTCACCTACGAGGTGAAGGACGCGGACGTGATCTACGTCCGGGCCTCCACCGTGGTCGTCCCGTTCGACTTCGAGACGCAGCGGCCACGCCGGCTCACCGCCGAGGAGCGGGAGTTCCTCCAGCGGTACACCGACGACGCGGACGACACCGACGCAGCGGACGACGCCGGCGAGGAGGCCGTCGCCGCATGACCGTGCTGCACCTGGCCGACGAGACGGAGGCGGCCGATCTCGCCGCCTTCCTCTCCCGGCTGCTCCACTACGACCGTGGAGCCGCGGTGCGTCTGCAGGCGGCAGGCACGGCGCTCGCCGTCTTCGGCCGGCCGCCGTCGTTCGAGGTGCTGGCCGTCCGCGCGGTACGGCTGGCGAAGCCCTACGAGAAGGGCCTCGAGGTCACCCTCGACGTGACCGTCTCCGCCGGTGAGTTCCTGGAGTCGGTGGACGAACGGGCGGCCACCGCCACCGTGCCGGCCGCGGTCACCGGTCCGCCGTGGGCCGGTGTGCTGCCGCCGCGCGGCGGCTGGCAGCCCGAGCCGGGGCTGCCCGCGCCGGACGCGCTGCGGGCGACCGTCACCGCGGCGGTCACCGAGTTCCGGTCCCGTACGCAGGAGCTGGCGCCGGACGGCCGTACCCGCGCGGAGCTGGACCGGATCGGGCGGGACATCTGGTCCCGGGAGATCGGGCGGACCGGGCTTACGGTGCGGGCGGTGCACGCGGCCCAGTCCCTGGGCTTCCTGCGGCCGGGCACCGAACCGGCCGACACCGCGCTGTTCTCCTCGGGGGCGTGGCTCAGGCTGCGCACCCCCTACGGCTCCGTCGCCGTACGGCGGACGGGCCTCGGCCCGCTGGGCGTCAGCGTGCGCTGAGCCCAGGTGGCTCCTTCCGGCTCATCCCGTTCCGCTGTTCGTCACTCCGGGGTGTTGATCATCGACGCGGCGGCGTACGTCAGGTAGTTCCACAGCGTCGTCTCGTGCTCCTCGGACAGCCCGAGTTCCTCGACGGCGACCCGCATGTGCCGCAGCCAGGCGTCGTGCGCCGCCCGGTCCACCGTGAACGGGGCGTGCCGCATGCGCAGCCGGGGGTGGCCGCGGTTCTCGCTGTAGGTGGTGGGGCCGCCCCAGTACTGCATCAGGAACAGGGCCAGCCGCTCCTCGGCCGGGCCCAGGTCCTCCTCCGGGTACATCGCCCGCAGCTCCGGGTCCCCGGCCACTCCCTCGTAGAAACGGTGGACCAGCCGGCGGAAGGTCTCCTCCCCGCCGACCTGCTCGTAGAAGGTCTGCTCCTGCAGCGTGCCGCGCCGAATCTCATTCACCCGTCCATGGTCTCAGACCGGGTGACCCAGGACTCAAGGCCTAGGACCCGCGGTCCGGCTCCGCCCGGCTCGGGCCTGTCGGGGAGCCGCTCGCCCCTACTGTGGACCCATGGGTGCCTACGACGCCGAGATCGACCGCCTGGCCGCCGCCGCGCGGGACGCGCTGGTGCGGGAGATCGACGCCGAGGGAGCCTGGGCCGGGGACCCGGTGTGGCGGGAGGCGTTCGCGGCGGTGCCCCGGCACCTGTTCGTGCCGTACTACTACGTCGCCGGACCGCGCGGCTACGAGCGCCGCTGGGGCGAGAGTCCCGACCGGGAGGCCCGCGAGCGCTGGGTGCGCGGCGTCTACGAGGACGTTCCGCTGGCCACCCGGCTGCGCGACGGCGAGCTGGTCTCCTCCAGCAGTCAACCCTCCCTGATGGCGCGGATGCTGGCCGCGCTGGAGGTCGAGGACGCAGACCGGGTCCTGGAGGTGGGCGCCGGCACCGGCTACAACGCGGCGCTGCTCGCCCACCGGCTCGGCGACGGCGACCTCGTCACCACCGTCGATCTGGAACCGGAGATCACCGAGTCGGCCCGCCGGCACCTGGAAGCGGCCGGATACCGCCCGGCCGTCGTCACCGGCGACGGCGCGCGCGGTGTGCCCGAACGCGCCCCGTTCGACCGGATCATCGCCACCTGTGAGCTGCCCACGGTCCCGCGTGCCTGGCTCGCCCAGTGCCGCGCCGGCGCCCGCATCCTGACGCCGCTGGCCACCGGCCTGCTCGCGCTGACGGTGCGCGACGCGGCCCACGGCGAGGGCCGTTTCCTGTCCACGCCCGCCTACTTCGTGCCGCTGCGCGGTGAGGGCAGGCCGGATCCGGAGGGCGTGTCGCTCGCCGGGCTGCCGGGCCGGGCCCGCGAGCAGGAGACGCTCCGCTTCCTGCTCGGGCTGACCCGGGGCATCCTCGATCCGCAGGAGGCCTGCGCGCTGTGGGAGCGCGAGGGCATGCCGGAGCGCGAGCGGTACGGCGTCACGGTCGACGGCGAGCACGCCTGGGCGTGGCTGGACGAGCCGAAGGGGCCGTACGCCTGGCCCCTCCGGTGACCGTCCCCGGTGCCGCTCAGGCCCGGCGGATGGTGATCGTCGTCCAGGCGCCCACGTGCACCCGGTCGCCGTCCTGCAGCGGAACCGGCACGAACGGCTGGATCGGTTCCTCGGACATGTTGACCGTGGTGCCGTTGGTCGAGTTCTGGTCGACGACCGCCCAGCTGCCGTCCGGCTGCTGCACCAGCACCGCGTGCTGGTGCGAGACGCCCGGGTCCTCCGGTGGCACCGCCAGGTCGATGTCGGGGGTGTCGCCGGTGGAGTGCCGACGGCGGCCGATGGTGACCTGGTTGCCGCTGAGCGTGCGCTGCTGCTCGGGCGAGTACGCGGGCAGGTTCAGGCCCGCGGCCTCGGGACCCGAGCGCTGCATCATCGCCATGAAGTAGTCGCGGTCCGGGCCGATGGTCGCCGTCCAGGTGGCCCGCTGCGGCGGCACCGGCGGGTAGCCGTAACCGCCACCGGTCTGTCCGCCCTGCGGGCCGGAGGCCGACGGCGGGGAGATCACCCAGTCGTCGTCACCGCCGAAGGAGGGGCCGGGCGGCGGGGGACCGGCCGGCAGCCCGGTGCCGCCGGGCGGACCGCCGACCGGGGGCCGGCCGGTCTCCCGCGGGAACGCGGGCGGCGCGGGCGGTCCGGACTGCTGGTACGCCTGCGGGGCACCGCCGGGCCCGGCACCGGGACCGGCGGGCGGGGTCGGACCGGGCGGCGGCGGTACCGGACGCGAGGGGTCGCCGCCGAAGCCGGAGGGACCGCCCTGGGGCGGGCCGGGGGGAGTGGGGCCGCCGGGACCCGAGGGCTCACGGCCGAAGGGGCCCCCGGGACCGGAGGGCTCACGACCGAAAGGACCGCCGGCGCCCTGGCCCTGAGGCTGCCCGGGGCCACCGCCGAAGCCGGAGGGGCCGCCGGGGCCGCCGGGACCCTGGCCCTGACCGCCGCCGAAACCGGACGGACCGCCCGAACCCGGGCCGCCACCGAAGGCACCCGGACCGCCAGGTCCGCCCGGGCCGGGCGCGGTCGGCGGTCCCGACGGGCCGCGCTCGCCGGCGAACGGCGTCGGGCCCGAGGGCTCGCTGCCGAAGGACGGGATCGGCTCGGCGGGCCGGTTCATCTGCGAGGGCCGCGAGCCCTGGTACTCGTACCCGTCATTGCCGCCGTACGTCGCGCTCGGCGGCTGGAACCGCGGCTGCGGCGGGCGCGGCGAGGCCGGGGTGTACGAGGTGGCCGTGTTGGTCAGGAAGTTCCACCGGCACTCCTCGCAGAAGGGCGCGCCGCCCTCGCGGGGCGTGCGGCACTGCGGGCACAGCTCCGGCTCCGAGGCCGACGCGGCCGGCGGGCGTGTGCCGGCCTGGGTGCCGGGGCCGTTCGGGCCGCCGGGCGGCGGGAAGCCGTAACCGCCCGCGGGCGGGGGCGGCGGCGGGGGCGGAGGTACGGCACCGGCCATGCGGTGACCGCACACCTCGCACCAGTCGTCGGAACCCGACTGGTGTCCGTTCGGGCAGGTCGGCATGTCGGCGCTTCCCCTTCTCCGGATGTTCTACTGGGTCACTTCTTTACACGAACAGTCTTTGTGGACCGGGTCTCCAGAGTCATCTCATCCGCCTCTGCGACCTTCGTCTTCAACCGCACAGTACCTGTCGCGGCATCGACCACGTCCACCACCTTCGCAAGCAGTTTCGCAGTATCGGCGTTCCCGGAGGCGTTGGCGAGCTGAACGGCACGCCCCAGTTTGGCCGTTGCACCATCGAAATCGCCCGCTTTGCGGAGATCGAGGCCCTGCCTGATGGCTTGTGCCAGTTCGGCCTGCCCGGTGTAGTGGGCGACTTGGGGGTTGATCGAGGTGGAGGCCACCATGTCGTCGGTCCACACCGCCCGTACGAGGCCCTGCGCGCCGAGGTTCTGTACCGATCCGTCCGGTTGCGGCACCACCAGCGAGACGCGCGCGGCGAGCATCTCCTGGCCGAGGCCGGCGGCCGGGACCTGGACGCACAGGTGGTAGTCGCGGGACTCGTCGCCCCAGGAGCCGGTCGGGTAGTCCCCGGCGCGCGGCCCGGCCTCGGTGCGGCGGGCGGTCAAGTCCTCGACGGTGGGCGCGACTTGCTTGACGAACCGGATGGCCGTGCCGACCGGCGTCCACACCCGCAGGGAGACGTCGGCGACCTCCTTGCCCATCGCCGTCTCCATCATCTGTGTGAAGTCGGCGGCGAGCCCGGCCGGGTCGGCGACGATGTCGGCGGTGCCGAGCAGCGCGGAGGCGATCCCTGTGACTTCTTTCACTTCCCAGTCGGTGCCCACGCCCCGCGCGTCACAGGTGAACCGTCCGGCACACGCATCCAGCGCCGCCCTCAGATCCTCCGGCGACTCGTGTTCGTTGCGGCCGTCGGTGAGCAGGATGCCGTGCCGGATGGTGACGTCCGCCGAGTTCAGCAGCCGGTCGGCGAGCCGCAGCCAGGTGCCGATGGCCGTGCCGCCGCCCGCGCTGAGCCGTCGTAGCGCCTGCTTGGCCTGTTCACGGGTGGCGGCGTCGGCGACCGCGAGCCGCCCGCCGCCCGGATAGACCTCCTTGGCCACGTGCGTGCCGCCGATCACCGCGAAGTGCGTGCCGTCGCGCAGGGTGTCGATCGCGGCGGCCGTGGCGTCCCGGGCGTTGCGCATCTTGGTCGGCGGGTAGTCCATCGAACCGGAGCAGTCGACCATGAGCGCCACGGCGGCCGACGGGCCCTGGCCGCGCGGGTACAGCGGTGCCACGGCGCTGCCGACCGTGCCGCCGCCGGTCGAGGTCACCGTGACGATCGCGTTGACCTCGCGCCCGCCCTCCGGCAGGTACTCGTTCTGATAGACGTCCATCGAGAACTGCGGCACATGCGACTTCGCGAAATTGGCCATGCGTACTCAAATCCCCCTTGACCGCCCTGCCGATGCAGGACGATGGCTGTGAACGGGCCGGTCCCCTCCGACCCGCGGCCTCAGGCCGATCCTGCCCCCTGCGGCGGCACCGGGAACGGCACGACGGCCACTGTTACGTTGTCGTGGCCCCCGCCGTCCAGGGCGTGGCCGACCAACACCCGGGCGCTGTGCAGCGGGCGCTCGGCCGCGTCCGCCGGCACGACCTCGGACATCTCCTCGGCCGACTCGGCGTAGTTCCACAGGCCGTCGGTGCACACCACCACGACTCCGGGCCGGTCCGGCTTGAAGGACGCGGTGTGCGGCTCCAGTTCGTAGGCGTCCGCGCCGAGCCAGCCGGTGATCGCGTGGGCGCGCTCGTCGGCGTACGCCTCGGCCTCGCTCATCAGGCCGGCGGCGACCATCTGCGCGGCCCAGGAGTCGTCCTCGGTGAGCCGGGCCGCCGGCGCGCTGCGGTCGTCCGGCACCCAGTAGACGCGGCTGTCGCCGACCCAGCCGACGACCAGCAGACCGGAGGCGACGACCGCGCCGACGATCGTGCACGCCGGGGCGTTCTGGTGCGGGGCGTGCTCGCGGGCCGTGGCGGGTTCCTCGGCGAGCGCGTTGACGGCCTGCGCGGCGGCGACGATCGCCTCGTGCATGGCCGTCTGCGGATGCGTGCCGCGCGGCAGGGCGGCCAGCAGCGTGTCACCGGCCGCCTGGGAGGCGGCGGTCGACGCGTCGTCGGGGCGGGTCGCGGAGGACACGCCGTCGCAGACGATCGCGAGGGCGGCCGGGGTGCCGTCGGGCAGCGCGGTGTGGCCGACGGTGAAGGCGTCCTCGTTGCGGTGGTGGCGCAGACCCCGGTCGCTCACGGCGGCCACCGGGCCCGACTCCCGCTCCATGTGGTCGCGTTCGCGGGGCTGGGCGTGCCCGCAGTTCTCGCAGTAGCCGTCGCTGTCCACCCGGCCGGCCCGGCAGGCCACGCACACCTGCGCGGGCTCCTCCGGCCCGGCCGTGTTCCCGGGACTCTCGGCCACTCGCGGGTCCGGCGCCTGCAACGGGTACTCGTCGAGCTCCGCGGGCCGGTCGAAGCGCACCCCGGAACCGGCTGGCTGCGGCCCGGACCCGTGGCCGTGCGGGTCCGGGCCGGCCCCGTGTTCGGGCAGGGGTGACCCGCCGGAGTCGGTGCCGGGCAGGTCGGCCGGCAGATGGGGCGCCTGCGGGCTGTTGGAGCCGTCCGGCTCGGGGGCGGGCCAGTCCACGCCGTCCCCCGGGGAACCGGTCATGGTGAGCGTCGGATGGTCCTGCGGCGGCGCGGGTACGACGGAGAGGTCGTACCCGCACGCTCCGCAGAACAGGTCACCCGGCTCGACGGGCTCCGCGCAGCTCGGGCACTTCGGCAGTGCGGCCTGCTGGGGCATCTGCGACATCAACTACACCCACGTCCGGGGGCGGTAACGGTTGGCCCGTTCCACCAGTTCGATCCTCTCCTCGCCGCCGGGCGCCAGCCGGGCCAGCGTGCGGTAGGCACGCTCCAGGCCGAAGCGGAGGCCCCGCTCGTCCAGACCGCTGCCCAGCAGCACCCGTCCGCCGGCGGCGGGCGGGGTGCCCTGGCCACCGGAGAGTATCCAGTCCAGCGCCGAGCCGAGGACTTCCGCCGACAACTGCTCGCGCCGCGCCGGGTCCAGACCGTACGCGTCCAGCGCCTCGACCTGCCCGGCGGCGGCCGTCAGGTCGTCCAGGAACGGTACGTCACCGGCGGTGGCGGTGCGCTGTCTGAGCCGCGCCCGGACGGCGGCGACCCGGGCGGCCGTGTAGTGGATGGAGGACTCCGGCACCGACTCCAGGGTCCGCACGGCACCGTGCCGGTTGCCGGCCGCGAGCTGCACCCGGGCGAGCCCGAAGGCGGCGCTCACAAAACTCGGGTCGGTCGCCCACACCAGGTGGTAGTACTCGGCCGCGTTGTCCAGCTGGCCCAGCACCTCCGCGCACAGGCCGAGCGCCAGCTTGGGCGCGGCCTCGCCGGGGAAGGCGTCGTAGATCGCGTCGAAGGAGAGCGCGGCGCCCTCGAAGTCGCCGGTGACCAGGGCGGCCACGCCCCGGTACCACACCACCCGCCAGTCGTCGGGCCGCTCCTCCTCCAGCTTGGCCAGGCTCATCAGCGCGGCCTGGTGGTCACCGCTCTCCAGCCGGGCACGGACCTGCCGGAGCCGGGTCTCCACGGTCTGCGCGGGCGCCGCGTCCAGGGCCGCGATCAGCTCGGCCGGCGCGGAGGTCATCAGACCCGCCAGGAAACCCGCGTTGGGGTCACCCGGGTCGACGAGCGGGACCGGCAGGGCGAGCGCGGTGGCGGGGGTGTCGACGGGCCTGACGAGGGCGGGCGGGAGCGCGGCCGGGACGGGTGACGGGGCCTTGGCCGGGGGCCGCGCCCCCAGCCGGGACACATCCCCGTCCAGCCGGGGGAACAACTCCCGGTCGATGACCCTCACTTCGGGCCCGAACAGCGTCGACAGCGCGGGCCGCGCCTGCCCGGTCTGCAGGGAGACGACCTCGCGCAGCACGCCGGTCAGCTGTTCGGCCATCTCCTGCGCGGAGGCGAACCGGCGGGCCGGGTCGGGGTCGGTGGCACGGACCAGGAGCCGGTAGAAGGACTCGTAGCGGCGGAAGACGTCGATGGTGTCCGGGTCGGGCAGGGAGTCCGCGTAGACGTTCGTGTAGCCCTGGAAGTCGAACGTCAGCACCGCGAGCGTACGACCCACCGTGTACAGGTCGCTCGCCACCGACGGGCCCGCCTCGGCGACCTCGGGCGCCTGGTAGCCGACCGTGCCGTAGATCGCCGACTCGTCGTCGTCCATGCGGCGCACGGCGCCCATGTCGATGAGCTTGAGCTGGTCCTCGGTCTGGATGGCGTTGTCGACCTTGAAGTCGCAGTAGAGGAGGTTACGGCTGTGCAGGTGGCCGAGGGCCTCCAGCGCCTCGATGCCGTACGCGCACGCCTGCTCCACCGGCAGCGGGTCCCGGCGGCCCTGCGGTGTGCGGCGGGCGTTGGCGATCTCCTTCAGGGACTTGCCGCCGACGTACTCCATGACGATGTAGCCGTCGAGGGAGCCGGTGCGCTGGTCCAGGTGCTCCACGAAGTTGTAGATCCGCACGATGTTGGCGTGCTCGATCTCCGCGAGGAAGCGCCGCTCGGAGATCGCGGCGGCCATCGCGTCCTGGTCACCGGTGTCCAGCAGGCCCTTGAGCACCACCCACCGGTCGGAGACGGCCCGGTCCACGGCGAGGTAGATCCAGCCGAGCCCGCCGTGCGCGAGGCAGCCCACCACCTCGTACTGGCCGTGCACGATGTCCCCGGCCTTCAGCTTGGGCACGAAGGAGTACGGGTGCCCGCACTTGGTGCAGAAACCCTCCGTGCGCCCCGGCCGCTCCCCCCGGGCCCGGCCGACCGGCACCCCGCAGTCCGAGCGCGAGCAGAACCGCTTGCGCTCCGGCACCTCCGGGTTGTCCAGCACCATCGCGCGCGGGTCGGGCCGCGGCACCTGCGGCACATGCACCAGACCCGCGCCGAGCCGCCCGCGGGTCGACGTCCCGGACGAGGAACCCGAGCTGCGCACCGACACCGAACGCCCGCTGGAGCGGCCCGACAGGGACCGCGAGAGCCGCCCGGACACCGAGCGGCGCGACTTCGACGACTGCGAGGACGTACGGGAACTGCTGCGCGAACTCCCGCTGTCCGCCGCACCCCTGGTCACCCCGGTCGCCGGCGAACCGACCATGCCGCTCGCCGAGACCACCGGTGCCAGGCCGCAGGTGTCGCAGTACAGCTCGCCGCCGCCCACGTCCTCGTACGACCCCTCGCAGCCCGGCCGCTGACAGGTCTGCCCCGGCTGGCTCATGACTGGTCCCCCTTACGGTCCTCGGGCGCGCCCGCGCCGCCGAGCAGTTCGGCCGCCAGCTGCTGGTAGCGCAGCACGGCCTGTTCGGCCACCCGCAGGTCGCAGGGCGCGCTCCACAGCATGCGCCGGGCCGCGTCGTACCGCTCGACCAGGAACGGGTCCTCCGCGAGCCCGTGCCGGGCCACCTTGGCCTTGTAGGCGTCGAGCCGGCCGCGCAGCTCGGCGCGGACCGCGAGCGGCGCGGTGACCGCGGTCAACGACTCACGGGCGCGCAGCAGTTCGTCCTCGGCCTTCTGCTCCAGGGACTCCAGGAGCGGGGAGAGCCGGTGCCACTGGGCCTGCCTGCGGTACTCGGCCGCCGTCGCCAGCTGCTCCTGGAGCACGGTCGGCGGGCCGCTGACCACCGGCACCTCGGTCGCCGCGATCTTCGCCAGCACCTCGCCGCGCGCGGTGCGGGCCTCGGCGAGCGTGCGGTCGGCGCGCGAGAGCACGTCCCGCAGCCGGATCAGCCGCGCCTCCGCGTCCTGCCGGACCGTCAGCACGGCGTCGATCTCCCGGCGCACGTCCTCCAGGGCGCGCGCCTCACGGTCGTACACCGTGGTGTCCGGACGGCCGCCGCCCGGCGCCGAACTGCCCTCGGCCGGCACCCAGAAGGCGAGCGGGTCGGAGACGACGTCCTCGCGCAGCTTGGTGAGCGTGCGGGTGATCCGCTCCAGGTCGTCACCGGCCGGGTGCTCGCCGGGGCGTACGCCGACGGAGTGCGCGAGCTTGCGGGTGCGCTGGAGTTCCGCGGCGAGTAAATCGATCCTGGCGGGCAGCGCCGACCACACCGCGTCGGCGGCGACGACCAGGTCCAGGCTCGTCGCGTAGAGCTCGTTCATCCGGTCCACCAGGCCGGACAGCGAGAAGGACTCGCTGAGCGTGCCGTTGCCGGCCACGGTGACGGCCTCGCCGCGCAGCAGATCGGTCAGCTCCACCAGGTCCTCGCGGCTGGACCAGCGGCGCCGGGAGCGGATCTCGCGGGCGGAGCGCAGCGCGTCGGCGTAGGCGTCGAAATACCCCCACAGCAGGGTGATCCGCGCCTCCGTGGCCTGCCAGCGTTCCCTGGTGACGCCGGTCAGTTCGGCGCCTTCGAGGAGTCTGCGGCCCGCGTGGTCCTGCAGTGCCAGCAGCGAGGTCTCGATCGCCTCGTGCTCCTGGCCGAGCCGCGCCAGCGCACGGTCCACCTCGTCCCGGTCCATCACCGGCCCGGCGGGGTCCGTGACGCCCATCGATCACCTCTCGCTGCTTTAAGGTTTCCGGTCGGATGTGGCTCAGCTCGTGCGCAGATACTGCGGCGCGGGCGGCTTGGACGCGCTCGAGTCCTTCCCCAGTGTCGCCGACAGCCACTTGTCGTACGACACCTGCCAGCCGCCGGCGCGGTAGTCCACCAGGATGCGATTGACCCGGCGTACCAGATCGGAGGCGTCCCTCTTCATCGCCACGCCGTAGTACTCGGTGGTGAACGCCCCGCCCTTGAGTTCGACGGTCGGGTCCTGCGCTGCCTGGCTGGCGGCGAGCGCGCCGTCGGTCACCACCGCGTCCGCCTCGCCGAGTTGCAGCCTGACCAGGCAGTCGAGCTGGTTCGGCACGGTGGTGGAGATGTCCGTGGAGGCGGGCAGGGTGCCGTCCTTCTTGTCGGCGTCCAGTTTGGTGTACGCCGTCGAACCGGCCGCCGTACAGATCCTCTTGTGCGCCAGGGTGCTGTTGTAGCCCGTGACGGACGACGACTTGGGCGCGAGGACCTGCTGTCCGGTCTTGAAGTAGGGGGCGGAGAACGCCACCTGGGACAGCCGGTCGCAGGTGATGGTCATGGTCCGCACGACCATGTCCACCCGCCCGTCCTGTATCGCGGAGATCCGCTGGCTGGTCGGGATCGCCTTGAACTGCACCGCCTCCGGGTCGCCGAGGATGTCCTGCGCGATCCGGTGCACCAGGTCGATGTCGAAGCCCTCCAGCTCCGCGCCCTGGGTGTTGGGGTTGCGGTAGCCCCAGTGGTAGCTGTTCTGGTCCACGCCGACGATCAGCTTGCGCTTGGCGCCCGTACGGGCCTTGATCGCGTCGATCGTCGGGCCGTCCGCGCCGGACGGCGACAGGGTCTGGTTCTGCGCCCCGGAGGGCGTGCAGTCCGTGGCGCGGGCCTGCACACCGTTGGCGACGGCCTGACCGGTCCGCGCCGGGCGGTGCGGCAGGGGCTGCTGGGTGCACGGCAGCAGCAGGACGAACGCCAGAGCCAGCGCGCACAGCACCGCCATCGCGCCGACCCCGCCCCAGCCCCGCAGGGAGGCCCGTACACGCGCCGCGTACATCGTCATGCCCCCTGTCACCGGTACTCCGAAAGCCTGCGGCCGATGCCGAACAGCGCGCCGGCCGCGCCGAGCGCCGCGAGCACGGCCGCGCCGGCCGGCAGCCCGGCCATGGCGTCCCGGCCGTCGCCGGCGGCCCGCTGGAACTCGGCCTGCTCGTGGTCGATGGCCCGGGCGAGATTGGTGTCGACTCCGTCGAAGCACTCGCCGGTGGCGCCCTTGGCGCCGATCACCTCGTCCAGCGCCTGCTGGTAGTTGCCGTCCTCGTCCTCGGTGCGGGCGGCGGTGTGGCGCTGCTTCCACACCGCCATGTTGCCCTCGGCCGCCTTCACCGGAGTGCTGCCGCCCTGGTCGTCGGCGAGCTTCGCCGCCCGGGCCAGGCTCGTGCCGAGGTTGGTCATGTCCTTGTCGAAGTCGTAGTAGTACGCGTCGTACGTCTGCCCGTCGACCGTGACGGTCTCCGCGCCGCGCGCCACCAGGCTCAGGTTCTCGTTGCCGCGTGCCTTCAGGGAGGCGATCCGGGCGTCGTGCAGGACGGTCAGCGAGCGGATGCCGTGGTCGTAGGAGCCGTTCAGCTCCGAGCGGGCCACCGCGTGCCCGACGACCAGCCACAGCAGGGCGACGGTCGTGGCGGCGGAGGCGGCGACCAGGCCGTGGTTGAGGACGCGGTTGGTGCGCCGGTAGGTGCGGTTCTGGGCCCAGCCGAGCGCGGCGAGGGCGAGCACGCCGAGCGCGATGGCGACCCACGGATACGGCGTCGCGTCGCCGTAGTCGGCGTCGAGCCGCTGGTTCTCCTTGGTGTAGAGATCCTCCGCCGCCGGGAGCATCTCCTTCTGCATCTTCTCGTTGGCGTACCGCAGATACGCGCCGCCGACCGGGTAGCCCTGCCGGTTGTAGGTCCGCGCCCGCTCGATGAGCCCCTTGTACTCGGGCAGCAGCGTGTTCAGCCTGGCGACGGTCGTCTCGGAGGCGGAGCCCGGCTCGGCGTTCGCGGCGGCCGTCACCAGGCCCGCGGCGGCGGTACGGATGTCCTTCTCGTACCGGTCGCGGGAGACGGCCGTCTCCTGACCGCCGGCCAGGAAACCGCTGGAGGCGGCCGTGTTGGCATCGGCCAGCGACCGGTAGATGTCCGCCGCGCCGGAACTCAGCGGCTGGCTGCGGTGCAGCACGTCGTCGGCGGCGGCCCCCCGCTCACTGGCCTGCCAGGCCGCGGCCGCGCCGAACGCCACGACCAGCAGTGCCAGTACGGCCCCGATGATCCGCAGCCGCCCCGGCTCGGTGGTCGCCGCGTCCCGCAGCCGGTCGACGCCCTCGGCGAACGCGCTCCGCCGGGCGGACGGCGCGGGGGAGCCGGCGGGCGCCGGGCGGACGGGCTGCGCGGGGATGCCGGGGGCTCCGGGCAGGCCGGAGCCCGCCACCGGTGGCGCTGCCGTGCTCTTCGGCGGGTGTGTCACTCGACCTCCCCCATGGTCATCCGTTCGCCGCCAAGTATCGCCGCCCGGACCGACATCCGCACCGGCCTTCACTGGATCTTGATCGGATCGCAGCGTGCGCTGCTCATGAATACGCCGGGAGCATCTGTTCGGTTCCCCCGGGGAGGGCGCCGGGGAGGTGGGGCAGCGGCTACCCCTCCCAGTGCCCCCGCGCCCGCTCCCGCGCCTGCGGGGCCGCCCCCAGGCGGTCCAGTCCCAGCAGGGCCGCGCCCAGGACCGGGCTCGCCGTGACCACGCGGACGTCGGCCTTGGGGGCGCGCGCGGTCAGCAGGTCGCGGATGCCGTCGTCGAGCAGGGCGTGCCCGGCGGTCAGGACGCTGCCGCCCAGCAGCACCGGCGTCTCCTCGTCGAGCAGGTCCAGGCGGGTCAGCGCCACCGTGGCCATCACCGCCACCTCCGCCGCGAGCCGGGCGACGATCGAGCGGGCCACCGCATCGCCGTCGGCGGCCGTCGCGAAGAGCACCGGGGTCAGCTCGTGCCGGCGGTCGTGGCCGACGTGCTCCAGGTGCAGCGCCTCGATCAGCGCGTACATCGTCGGCAGCCCGAAGTGGCCGGGCAGGGTGCGGGCCAGGGCCGTCGGCTCGCCCCGGCCGTCCTCCGCGCGGGCCGCGAACCACAGCGCCTCCTCCGCCAGGCCCCAGCCCCCGCCCCAGTCACCGGAGATCCGGCCGATGGCCGGGAAGCGCGCGGTACGGCCGTCGGGGCGCATGCCGACGCAGTTGATGCCCGCCCCGCACACCACGGCCACCCCGCGGGGCTCGGCGACGCCCGCGCGCAGGATCGCGAAGGTGTCGTTGCGCACCTGCACCGACGCGCCCCAGCCGCGCGCCTGGAGCGCCGTCGCCAACTGCTCCTCCTCGACGGGCAGATCGGCGTTGGCGAGGCACGCCGAGACATGCGCGACGGACGTGAGGCCCGCGTCCGCGAAGGCGCGCCCCACCGGTTCGGCCAGCGCGTCCACCGCCGCCCTCACCCCCACCGCGGGCGGGCGGAAACCGCCGCCACGGGCCGTGGCCAGCACCTCCCCGGCGGCGGTGACCACGGCCACGTCGGTCTTGCTGTTCCCCGCGTCGATGGCGAGGACGGTCTGGGTCAGGCCCACGCGAGGTGCTCCCGGTTGTGTGCGATCAGCTGGTCGGTGAGGGCGTCGGCGTACGCGTGCTGACCGATCAGCGGATGGGCGAGCAGGGCGCGGAAGACGCGGTCACGGCCGCCGCGCAGCGCCGCCTCCAGGGCAAGGTCCTCGTACGCCGTCACGTTCGCGATCAGACCGGTGAACAGGGGAGCCGGCTCCGGCACCGGCAGCGGGACCGGGCCGGCCGGGCCGACCGCGGCCTGCACCTCGATCACCGCGTCGTCGGGGAGGAACGGCAGGGTGCCCCGGTTGAACGCGTTCACCACCTGGTACGGGCTGCCTCCCCCGCCCAGCAGCGCCGCCGCCAGGTCCACGGCCGCCTCCGAGTAGTAGGCGCCGCCGCGCCGGGCGAGCAGCGCCGGCTTCTCGTCCAGGGCCGGATCGCCGTACATCTGAAGCAACTCCCGCTCCATGGCCGCCACTTCCGCGGCCCGGGACGGCTTGGTGCGCAGTTCGCGTACGACCTCGTCGTGGGCGTAGTAGTAGCGCAGGTAGTAGGAGGGGACCACGCCCAGGCGGTCCAGGAGGGGGCGCGGCAGGTGCAGGTCGTCGGCGATCGCCTCGCCGTGCTCGGCCAGGAGCTTGGGCAGGACGTTCTCCCCCTCCGGGCCGCCCAGCCGTACTCCGGTCTCCCAGGTGAGGTGGTTGAGGCCCACGTGCGCCAGATGCACGTCGGCCGGCGCCACGCCGAGCAGGTTCGCGAACTTCCGCTGGAAGCCGATCGCCACGTTGCACAGGCCGACCGCCCGGTGCCCGGCCTGGAGCAGGGCGCGGGTGACGATGCCGACCGGGTTGGTGAAGTCGATGATCCACGCGCGCGGGTTGGCACGGCGGACCCGTTCGGCGATGCCGAGGACCACCGGGACCGTGCGCAGCGCCTTGGCCAGGCCGCCCGCGCCGGTGGTCTCCTGGCCGACGCAGCCGCACTCCAGCGGCCAGGTCTCGTCCTGCTCGCGGGCCGCCTGTCCGCCGACGCGCAGCTGGAGCAGCACGGCGTCGGCGCCGTCCACGCCCGCGTCCAGGTCGGCGGTGGTCACGATCCGGCCGGGGTGGCCCTGCCTGGCGAAGATCCGCCGGGCCAGCCCGCCCACCAGCTCCAGCCGCTCGGCGGCCGGGTCCACGAGGACGAGTTCCTCGATGGGCAGGGTGTCCCTGAGGCGTGCGAAGCCGTCGATGAGTTCGGGGGTGTAGGTCGAGCCTCCGCCGACCACGGTGAGTTTCATGTCGTGGTTAACCCTTCACTCCGGTGAGCGTGACGCCCTCGACGAACGCCTTCTGGGCGAAGAAGAACACGAGGATCACAGGGGCCATGACCAGCACGGTCGCGGCCATCGTGAGGTTCCAGTCCGTGTGGTGGGCGCCCTTGAAGGACTCCAGGCCGTAGCTCAGCGTCCAGGCGCCGGGGTTCTCGGAGGCGTAGATCTGCGGCCCGAAGTAGTCGTTCCAGGCGTAGAAGAACTGGAAGAGGGCGACGGCCGCGATCCCCGGCCTGGCCATGGGCAGGACGACCTTCAGCAGGGTTCTGAGGTCCCCGCAGCCGTCCACCCGCGCGGCGTCCAGGTACTCGTTCGGGATCGTCATCAGGAACTGGCGCAGCAGGAAGATGGAGAACGCGTCGCCGAACGCCATCGGGATGATCAGCGGCCACAGCGTGCCGGACAGGTCCAGCTGTTTCGCCCAGAACAGGTACATCGGGATGATGACCACCTGCGGGGGCAGCATCATCATCGAGATCACCAGCATCAGGGACAGATTGCGGCCCCGGAAGCGGAACTTGGCGAGCGCGTACGCCACCGGGATGGACGACACCACGGTCAGGACGGTGCCGAGGCCGGCGTAGATCAGCGTGTTCTTCCACCAGGTGAGGAAGCCGGGGGTGTCGAAGACCTTCCGGTAGTTGCCCCACTCCCAGGTGTGCGGGATCAGGTCGCGGCTGAGCGCCTGGGTGTCGCTCATCAGCGAGGTCAGGAAGACGAACACGAACGGCAGGGTGAAGAACAGCGCGGCGGCGACGCCGAGGGAGTGGACCGCGATCCATTCGAACAGCGCCCTGCGCCGGGCGGTGCGCTCGGCGGCCGTGGAGGGCGTCCTCAACTCCACCGGCTTGTCCAGTACTTGGGTCATGGTCAGTCACCTGCCTGGATGAGACCGCCCCGGCGCCGCATCAGGAACCCGGTGAACACCATCGACAGGGCGAACAGCACCAGGGCCACCACACAGGCCGAGCCGTAGTCGAAGCGCTGGAAGCCGAGGTTGTAGACGAGCTGGGGGAGGGTGAGCGTGGACTTGTCCGGGTAGCCGGGCTCGAACTGGGTGCCCGCGCCCTGGATCACCCCGGAGGCGACCTTCCCGGCGATCAGCGGCTGGGTGTAGCACTGCATGGTCTGGATCACGCCGGTGACGACCGCGAACATCACGATCGGTGAGATGTTCGGCAGGGTGACGTACCGGAACCGCTGCCAGGCCGAGGCCCCGTCCAGCTCGGCCGCCTCGTACTGCTCGGCCGGCACGTCCAGCAGGGCGGCCATGAAGATGACCATGAGGTCGCCGATGCCCCACAGCGCCAGCAGGGTCAGGGCCGGTTTGGACCAGGCGGGGTCGTTGAACCAGCCCGGCGCCGGGATGCCCGCCTTCTCAAGGATCGAGTTGACCGGGCCCGTACCGGGGTTGAGCAGGAAGGCGAAGGCCATGGTCGCGGCGACCGGCGGGGCGAGGTACGGCAGGTAGAACAGGGTGCGGAAGACCCCCGTACCCGTCCTGATCCTGGTGATGAGCAGGCCGATGCCGAGCCCGAAGACGACCCGCAACGACACCATCACCAGGACCAGCCACAGCGTGTTGCGCAGGGCCGGCCAGAAGAGCGGGTAGTGCTCGAAGACGTAACGCCAGTTCTTCCCGCCGCTCCACGTCGGCGGCCGGAAACCGTCGTAGTGCATGAAGGAGAAATAGACCGTCGAGATCAGGGGATACGCGAAGAAGACCGCGAAACCGATCAGCCAGGGCGACATGAAGGCGAGGGTGCGAAGCGCCGACCGACGGCGCTTCGACGCCGGAGTGACCGTACTCATCGGCTACTTCGCCTGCGCGATGTCCGTGTCGATCTGCGCGGCCGTCTTCTTCAGACCGGCCTTCAGATCGGTGGCCTTGCCGCTCTCGTAGTCATAACCGAACTGCTGGATCGTCACCAGGTACACACCGCCGTTGACCGAGGCGGGCGTGGTGGTGGAGTCCGGGTCGGCGGCGATGTCGAGGAACGTCTTGAAGCGCGGGTCGTACTTCAGCTTCGGCGACTTCAGCGCGGCCAGCGTGGAGGGGACGTTGTGGATGTCGTTGGCGAAGCCGACCACCGCGTCCGTGTCCGTGGTGATGTACTTGACGAATTCCCAGGCCGCGTTCTGCTTGTGGCTGGTGGCGGCGATGCCCGCGATGGTGCCGGTGATGTAGCCCTTGCCGTACTGCGCCGCCTGGTCGTCGGGCACGGGCAGCGGGGCGACCCCGATCTCGAACTTCGGCTTGGTCTGCTCGGCCATCCCGAGCCGCCATTCGCCGTCGAGCTGCATGGCGACCTGACCGGTGTGGAAGGGGTGCTTGGGACCCCATTCGTCACCCAGCGTCGCCCGGAACTTCTCCAGCTTCTGGAATCCGCCGAGTTCGTCCACGAGCCGCTTCTGGAGTGTGAAGCCCTTTTCGAACGCCGGGTCCGTGGCGAGGTCCGACTTGCCGTCCTTGCCGAAGTACGTCGGCGAGAACTGGGCGAAGTAGTGCTCGGTGGTGGTCTCCCAGCCGTGGTAGTCCGGCATGAATCCGAGCTGCTTGTAGCCATCGCCCTGGGGGATGGTCAGTTTCTTGGCGTCCGCCTCGAACTCGGACCAGGTCTTCGGCGGATTCGCGATACCGGCCTGCTTGAACGCCGTCTTGTTGTAGTAGAGCCCGTACGCGTCACCGAGCAGTGGCGCGGTGCAGCGGTTGCCGTCGAACTGGGTGTATTCGTTCATCGTCTTCGGGAACGTCTTCTCGGGGTCGATCCCGGACTTCCTGAAGAAGGGGTTGAGGTCGACCAGCGCGCCCGAGGAACAGAACTTGCCCACATTGTTGGTGGTGAACGAGGAGATCACGTCCGGTGCCTTGTCACCGCCCGACCGCAGCGCCTGGTTGATCTTGTCGTCCGTCATGTTGCCGACGATGTTCACGTGGATGTTGGGGTGCGCCTTCTCGAAGCCGGCGACCAGGGACTTGACGGCCTGCACCTCGTTCGGCGCGCTCCAGGCGTGCCAGAAGTTGATGGTCGTGTCCTTCGAGGCGTCGTCCGTGGCCCCGGAGCCGGACTGTCCGGTACAGGCGGTGGCGGTGAGCAGCAGCGCGGAGGCGGTCAGGGCGAAAGCCGCTTTTCGGGCGACTTCGGGTATGGCTGTGGGCATGGCGAGGTCTCCCAGGGACGGGTGAACGGGAAGAGAGGTGCTGCCGGGGTCAGCGCGAGGTGTCGAAGACCTCGTCGCGGGTGGTCACGAGCGCGGACTCCAACGCGCCGCGCAGAACGGGGTGTTCGTGGACGTCGCCGACGACCAGCCGGGGGCGGGCCGCGGCCAGCTCCTCCAGTTCGGCCTGGACGAGGGCGCGCAGGACCTCGCCGCCGGCCGTCAGCGCGGAGCCGCTGAGGACGACGAGTTCGGGGTCGAGGACCGAGACGAGCGAGGCGAGACCGGTGGCGAGCCGGGTCGCGTAGGTCTGGAGCAGCTCCCGGTAGGGGCCGGAGACGTGGTCGGCACCCCGCGCCACGAGCTCGGCGGCGACCTCGGTGTACGACCCCGACGGCAGGTCCGGGATGCCGAGTTCACGGGCCAGCTTCGGTACGGCCTGGGAGCCGGCCAGCTCCTGGTAGCCACCGCTGTTGGCCTTGGTCACCTGCCGGACCAGGGGCGTGCCCGGCACCGGCAGGAAGCCGACCTCGCCGGCGCCGCCGGTCCAGCCGCGGTGCAGCCGGCCGCCGAGGACCAGGGCGGCGCCGAGCCCCTCCTGGTTCCACAGGAGGACGAAGTCGCCGTGGCCCCTCGCGGCGCCGAGCCGCTGTTCGGCGAGGGCGACGAGGTTGACGTCGTTCTCGTACTCCACCGGCATCGGCAGGGCGGCGGCGAGCTCGTCGAGCAGGGTGGGGGAGTGCCAGCCGGGGAGGTGGGAGGCGTAGCGCAGCCGCCCGGTGTTGGGGTCGAAGGCGCCCGGGGTGCCGATGACCAGCCGGTGCACATCGGACCGGGCGAGTCCGGCGGCCTTGACGGCACCGTCGAGCGCGTCGGTGACCTGCTGGACGACGGGTCGGGCGGGCCGCCGCCCCGGGGTCGGCAGCTCGAATTCACCCACGGTCCGCCCGGTGATGTCGGCGACGGCGGCGCGGATCCGCTCCGGGGTCACATCGAGCCCGGCTGCGTGCGCGGCCGCGGGGTTGACGGCGTACAGCTGGGCGTTGGGGCCCGGCCGGCCCTCGCTGGTGCCGGTGACCCGCACCAGTCCGGCCGCCTCCAGGCGGGCCAGCAGCTGGGAGGCGGTGGGCTTGGACAGGCCGGTGAGCTTCCCGATCCGGGTGCGCGACAGCGGCCCGTGCTCCAGCAGGAGGTCCAGGGCGGCGCGGTCGTTCATGGCGCGCAGCACGCGCGGGGTGCCCGGCGTACCGGCGGTTCCTGCCATGGGGTCGACACCTGCCTTTCCAGCCACCCAGCTTTTCAGCGACCCGGGCGTGGCGTCCAGCCTTGATCAACGGACGCCGGAAGATCACTGTTAGGAAAGTTTCCTATCGCGGTGCGAGGAACGTAAGCCCAGGACGAAGGGGGCGTCAATAGACAACGGCCCCGAGGAGACGGAGTCGTTACCTCGGGGGCGGGATCGTCCGGGGGCTCAGTTGTCGAGGAAGGGGGTGGTGTCGAGGGTGGGGCAGGGGGCGGGGAGGGGAGGGGGCTGCCGAGGTCGACCGGGGTGTCCACGCTGTAGTACGCCTTTGTGGGGTCGTCACTCGGGAGAATGGGGTCCGTATAGCAGTGGGCAGTCTTCGTGTTGCGGTTGATCAGAACGTAGGCGGGGACACCGGCGGCAGCATAGGTGCGGAGTTTCGGTCCGGTGTCCGCCCAGTGATTGGATGACGTGACTTCGCCGACCAGGGCGATCATGTCAACCGGGTACCAGCCCTTGTTGGCCTTGCGATACGACTCGTCGAGTTCCGAGGCCTTACGGCGACGCGCGTAAAAGTCCGGAATGAGCAAGGCCATGGTGCTGCCGTCCTTATGGGCGGCGCGGTAGCCGCAGCCGAAGCCGACGAGGCGGAAACCGGCTGTGCGGAACTGGTAGTGCAGTTCGCCGATGCCGTCGTTGTGGTTTTCGTCAGGTTGCGGCGGCGCGATGACCGTCCCCTCGACATACTCGGGTCGAATCGGCGTCGGCGACGCTTCTTCGATCACGCTCAACAGGTCGATGGGGTCCACCTGCATCACGACCCTCTCCATGATGGTTCGGCGCTCATCCCTGGTTCTCCTCGTCACGCTGATGCCAGGCTAAGCCCGCGCTGGGCGCCCCGGCAGAACGATGGGGCACCCCATGCGCCCTGCGCGCCGGAATGCCCCGTCTGTTCACTCGAACGAGTGTGCTGAACCGTTCCGCTCGCTACTTGCCCGGAGGCTCCGGCTGCTGCGGAGCTATCGGCGTCGTCGCCTTCGCCTGCGCGGAGTCCGCGTTGGCGAAGACCGACGGGGCGGCCACCGAGGCCGCCGGGTCGGGGGTGTCCTCCGCGTCCTCGACCGACGTCGCGCCGCCCACGATGCGGATGCTCGCCTGGTCGAACGCGCGCTTGATGCGCCAGCGGATCTCCCGTTCGACCGTCAGCGCCTTGCCCGGCATGGTCTTGGCCGAGACCCGCACCACCATGGAGTCGATCAGCACCGAGTCCAGGCCGAGGACCTCGATCGGGCCCCACAGCAGCTCGTTCCAGGGCTCTTCCTTGCTCATGTGCTCGGCGACGTCGTCCAGCGTGGCCTTGACCCGGTCCAGGTCCTCGGAGGCCTTGACGGTGACGTCCACGCCCGCCGTGGCCCAGCCCTGGGAGAGGTTGCCGATCCGCTTGACCTCGCCGTTGCGGACGTACCAGATCTCGCCGTCCGCGCCGCGCAGCTTGGTCACGCGCAGCCCGACCTCGATCACCTCGCCGGTGGCCACGCCCGCGTCGACCACGTCACCGACGCCGTACTGGTCCTCCAGGATCATGAACACGCCGGAGAGGAAGTCGGTGACCAGGTTCCGCGCGCCGAAACCGATCGCCACACCGGCCACCCCGGCCGACGCCAGCAGCGGCGCCAGGTTGATCTTGAAGGTGGACAGCACCATCAGCGCGGCCGTACCGAGGATCAGGAAGCTCGCCACCGACCGCAGCACCGAGCCGATCGCCGCCGATCGCTGTCGGCGCCGCTCGGCGTTGACCAGCAGCCCGCCCAGCGCCGTGCCGTTCACGGCCTCGGCGGTGCGGCCCATCCGGTCTATCAGCTTGGTGATCGCCCGCCGCACCATCGCGCGCAGCGCGACCGCTATCACCACGATCAGCAGGATCTGCAGTCCCATCGCGAGCCAGGTCGACCAGTTCTGCTCGACCCAGCTCGCCGCGTTCGTCGCGCTCTGCTGGGCGTCCTGCAGCGACGCCGGCACGGCCGGCGCCGTCTCGGACGGAGGGGGGGACGGGGTCGGCGACGCACCGGCGGCCAGGAGGACGGCGGGCAAGGACGACACGGCAGATACCTCCAGGTGCTGCGCGGTCCGTGCCGGTGGGCGGTCAAGGTCTTCAAGGTCACGAAAAGGTCACCGGACGGACAGGGCCACCACACTAACGGGGCATTGTGTGGGCATCGCGCGGATCCGCCAAGGAGGTGCGCAGGAGAGACGGGACTCACGTCGGCTTGAACAGGCCATGATCCGGGGGAAGTATCCGGTGTGGTCGAAAACACTCCCAGCCCGTTACCGGGACATGGTGGCGCTTCCACCAGGCATGAGGGGAGACTGACTGCAGATCGTCCCGGCGCGAGCCACGCGCCGCCGACGCCCAAGGAGGCACCCGTGCCGCATGTCCTGGTCCTCAACGCGTCGTACGAGCCGCTCGGCGTCGTACCGCTCCGCCGCGCGCTCGTCCTCGTCCTGGAGAACAAGGCCGTCTCCCTCGAGGAATCCGGCGCCTATATGCACAGCGCAACCGTCACAGTCCCCGCACCCAGCGTGGTCCGGCTCAAGCGATTCGTCCGGGTTCCCTATCGGGGGCCCGTTCCCCTCACCCGACGTGCGCTCTTCGCGCGCGACGGGGGCCGGTGCATGTACTGCGGTGGCGTCGCAACCAGCGTCGACCACGTCATCCCGCGCAGTCGCGGGGGCAAGCACGTCTGGGACAACGTGGTGGCCTCCTGCCGCCGCTGCAACCACGTGAAGGCCGACCGTCACCTCGTCGAACTGGGGTGGCGCCTGCGCCACAAACCGGCGCCGCCGAGCGGGCTCGCCTGGCGCATCATCGGCACCGGGCACAGGGACCCGCGCTGGCTGCCCTACTTGCAGCCGTACGGCGCGGACGACGCCATGGCCCGGATCGACGGCATTTCTGCCTGACGGCGATCCGGGCCTTCGCGTACCTGCCGCGCCGAGGACGCGAACCGGCTCCGGGAGCCCACCGTGCCCCCGGAGCCGTGCGGCTCACGCGTACCGCAGCTCCCCCGGACGCGCCGAACGCCACAGTGGGAGCAGTGAGGCGGCCGCCGCCGGCGGACAGCAGGCGTACACGCCCACCGGAACCAGCAGCGCGGTGTACCCCCGGCCGGCGAGGCCGTAGAGGGCGATCGCGAGGGCGACGAGGATCGCGGCGGCCGTCAGACCGATGCCCGTCGTGCAGAAGGTCATGCCCGCGCCGAGCGAGTCCCCGCGCAGCACAGCCAGGAGCGCCCGCCGCCCCCCCGCCGGCAGCCGCCCGACCGCGCCGGCCGTGCCCCCGGCCGGCCATACCGCGCCCGCACCGACCACGAGGACCAGCGCGAAGACCGTCAACGGCATGCGCCCGCGACCGGTGCCGGAGGTGTTCGCCACGGCCCACGGCGCCGGCAGGAGCACACGAACAGCAGCCCCGGCCCGCGCCCGCTGCCCGGCCGCACCCGGCGCGAGGTCAGAGGCCAGGGGGCGCGCACCACCCGTCGTCTCGTGTTCGAGCAGGTGTCGGGAGTGCCCGCGCCGTCACGGGGTAGGCCTGCCGTAATCCGTTCAAAACCGCAGCATCCGACCGCCACCCAGAAGGAGGCCCCCGTGGCCGCACCGGCTCCGCTCTCGATCCCGGACCAGTGGAAACCCGGGGCGGACCCGTCCGCCCCGACCGGCGACACGCCGCTGAGCGTGTTCAGCGCCGAGAGTGCCTGCGCCCAGGCCCCGCTGACCAGCGAACCGCCCCTGCCCGACGCCGAGCCCCTCACCAGCGAGCCGCCGCTCGCCGAGGCCACCCCGCTGACCAGCGAGTCGGACGCCTTCGGCGCGCAGTCGTACGAGTCCGGTGACTTCGGCGCGAGGTCGTAGATGACCGCGGCGTTCGAGGACCTCGCGGACGCGGACCTGGCCCGGCTCGCCGGGCTGCACGGGGTCGCCACCTCCTACAGCCCCGCCCCCGGCCGCGACGTCGCGGTCCCCGCCTCCGCCGTGGCCGCCGCCCTGGCCGCCCTCGGCGTCGACGCGACCGGCCCCGCCGCCGTAGGCACCGCCCTCACCGCACGGGAACGCGAGCTGCGCGAGCGCCTGCTGCCGCCGACGCTCGTGCACTGGGCCGGCGACCCGCAGGGCCCCGCCGCCCTCGCCGCGCTGCCGCCCGGCACCCGCCTGCGCGTCGAGACCGAGGACGGCCAGGAGCGGGACACCGCCGCGGAACTGCCGCTCGGCGTGCACCGGGTGACCGCCCTCGCACCCGACGGCCGCACCGGCCACGCCCACCTCGTCGTCGCCCCCGACCGGCTGCCCGCCCCGCCCGGCCGCTCCTACGGCCTCCTCGTCCAGCTGTACTCCCTGCTCTCCCGCCGCTCCTGGGGCATGGGCGACCTCGCCGACCTCGCCGAGTTGGCCGGCTGGGCCGGACGCACCGCCGGCGCCGGATTCGTCCAGGTCAACCCGCTGCACGCGGCCGTACCCGGCGCCCCCTCCGACCCCTCCCCCTACCGCCCGTCCTCCCGCCGCTTCCCCGACCCCGTCCACCTGCGGATCGAGGACATCCCCGAGTACGCCTACGTCGCGGACCGCGAGCGGCTGAGCGCCCTGCTGGAGCGGGCCGAGCGGCTGCGCGCCGCCGTCCTCGACAAGGGCGCCCTCATCGACCGGGACGCGGTGTGGGAACTCAAGCGCGCGGCGCTGGACCTGGTCCTGGCCGTCCCCCTCGGCCCCGGCCGCCGGGCCGCCTACGACGACTTCCGCGCCGCCCACGGCCAGGCCCTCGACGACCACGCCACCTGGTACGCCCTCGCCGAGATCCACGGCTCCGACTGGCAGCGGTGGCCGCCGGGCCTGCGGGATCCCCGCTCGGCCGCGACCGCGCGCGCCCGCGCCGAGCTCGCCGACCGCGTCGAGTTCCACGCCCGCCTGGCCTGGCTCACCGACGGCCAGCTCCGCGCCGTCCAGCGCGCCGCCCGCGAGGCCGGCATGCCGGTCGGGATCGTGCACGACCTCGCCGTCGGCGTGCACCCCGTCGGCGCCGACGCCTGGGCCCAGCAGGACGTGTTCGCCGCCGGCATGTCCGTCGGAGCCCCACCAGACGCCTTCAACGCCCGCGGCCAGGACTGGGGCCTGCCGCCCTGGCGCCCCGACCGGCTCGCCGCCACCGGGTACGCCCCCTACCGCGAGCTCCTGCGCGCCCTGTTCCGCTCCGCCGGCGCCCTGCGCATCGACCACGTCATGGGTCTGTTCCGGCTGTGGTGGGTCCCGCAGGGCAGCCCGCCCACCGGGGGCACCTACGTCCGGTACGACGCCGACGCCATGCTCGCGATCCTCGCCCTGGAGGCCACCCGCGCCGGGGCCGTCGTGATCGGCGAGGACCTCGGCACCGTCGAGCCCGGTGTGCGCGAGACGCTGCAGCGGCGCGGGGTGCTCGGCACCTCGGTGCTGTGGTTCGAACGCGACTGGGAGGGCGACGGACGCCCGCTGCCGCCCGAGCGCTGGCGCGCCGACTGCCTGGCCACCGCCACCACCCATGACCTGCCGCCCACGGCCGCCCGGCTCACCGGCGACCACGTCGACCTGCGCGACCGGCTCGGCCTGCTCACCCGCTCCGCGACCGAGGAACGCGCCGAGGCCACGGCCGACACCGCCGAGTGGCTCGCCCTGCTCGGCAGCCTCGGCCTGCTGGACCTGGCGGCCGCCGGACCGCCGGGCAGCGACGAGGAGGAGGAGATCCGCGCCGTCCACCGCTTCCTGCTGCGCACCCCGGCCCGGCTGATCGGCGTCTGGCTCCCGGACGGCGTCGGCGACCGCCGCCCGCAGAATCTGCCGGGGACCTGGGACCAGTACCCGAACTGGCGGCTGCCCCTCGCGGACCCCGAGGGCCGGCCGGTGCCGCTGGAGGAACTGACGTCCTCCCCTCGGCTGAGGGCACTGCTCCAAGTGTTCGAGCAGGCCAGAGTCGTGTGAGCCCCCCGTACGGGACCCCGGGCGCGCGGCCTTCGGAAGCGTTCGCTAACTTGAGATCGTGGACAAGAAGAACGCCCTGCGCGCCGGCGCCCTGGCCGCTGGTACGACGCTGATGATGCTGCTCATGTCGTCCCCCGCGCTCGCGCTGACCCGCGACGACGGCGACGACCCCGGCCCCGGCCTGAACGTCATGCAGACGCTGGGCCTCTACGTGCTGCTCCCGATCGCGCTGTTCGTGGTCATCGCCGGCCTGGTGATGGCGCTGGACAAGTCCACGGTCAGGACCATCAAGCCCTCGTCCGGCGCGAAGTCCGGGGCCAAGGCCAAGGCCTGACCGGACACCGGTTCTGTCGCCGGGGGCGCCCGTCCTCCCGCCGGTACGCGCGCGACGCCGTACCCGGGTGAGGCCGGCGCCCTCGGCGTTGTGTCTTTCGGGCCCCTTTCCGGGGTTCGGTACGGCTCAGAGGTTCTGTACGGCTCAGGGATTCGGCGCGGTCAGATACCGCCGTACGGTCGGCCCGAGCCACGCCAGCAGTTCCTCGCGGGTCAGTTCCCGCGCCGCCGGCAGCCGCAGCACATAGCGGGTCAGGGCCAGCCCGAGCAGCTGCGCGGCGCACAGCGCGGCCCGCGCCGGGACCTGCTCGGGATCGGGACACACCTGTTCGGCCAGCGGCAGCAGCTGGTCCCGGAAGATGCCCTGCATCCGCTCGGCCCCGGCCTGGTTGGTGGCGCCGACCCGGAGGACGGCCGTCAGCTCCTCGTTCTCCTCCCACAGGTCCAGGAAGTGGCCCACCAGTGCCCGCCCGACCTCCTCCCGGGGCACCCTCGTCAGATCGGGCAGCCGCAGGTCCAGCGCGACGGCCGCGGCGAAGAGACCCTCCTTGCTGCCGTAGTAGCGCATCACCATGGACGGGTCGATGCGCGCGTCCTTGGCGATCGCCCGGATGGTGGCCCGCTCATAGCCGTCGGCGGCGAACCGCTCGCGGGCCGCGTGGAGGATGGCGCTACGGGTGGCGTCGGAGCGGCGGGCCTGTTCCGTCTTCGTGCTGCCGGTCATGCCAGTCGTGCCAGTCATGCCAACGAGCGTAGGCCAACGCGTGTAGGCCAACAAGTGTTGACCGTCACGCCTGCCCGGTTCTAGGCTTGCCAACAAGCGTTGACCAACAGTTGTTGGCCAACAGGCGTTGGCATCCAGGAGGCCGTCATGACCGGCACCACCGGCACCACTGGCAACAACGGCATCAGCCCCACCACCAGCACCACCAGCACCACCACCAGCACCACCAGCACCACCAGCACCACCAGCACCACCAGCACCACCAACAGCGCCGACGGCACCGGCACGCCCGGAACCGTCATCGTCGTCGGCTCCGGCCCCACCGGCCTGCTCCTCGCCGGCGACCTCGCCACCGCCGGCGTCCCGGTCACCGTCCTCGAAAAGCGCCCCCACAGGATCAGCAACCTCTCCCGCGCCTTCGTCCTGCACGCGCGCACCCTGGAACAGCTCGACGCCCGCGCTCTCGCCGACGAGCTCGAGAAGTCCGGCCAACCCCTGGACCGTCTCAACCTCTTCGGCCGGCTCACCGTCGACCTCGCCGCCCTTCCCTCCCGGTTCAACCACCTCCTCGTCCTCCCGCAGTACGAGGTCGAGAAGGTCCTGGAGCGCCGCGCGGTCGAGGCGGGGGCCGGCTTCCGCCACGAGACCGAACTGACGGGGCTCACGCAGGACGCCGACGGGGTGACCGTCGAGGTGCGCGGGCCCGAGGGGCGTACGGAG
The DNA here is from genome assembly GCF_040298985.1 of Streptomyces sp. NPDC001093. Classification (NCBI taxonomy): domain Bacteria; kingdom Bacillati; phylum Actinomycetota; class Actinomycetes; order Kitasatosporales; family Streptomycetaceae; genus Streptomyces; species Streptomyces sp. NPDC001093. The sequence continues at coordinate 60,612 of NZ_JBEPBF010000037.1, forward strand.
AACCTGCGGGCGGCGTACGTCGTCGGCGCCGACGGCATGCGCAGTGCCGTACGGGACGCGATCGGGCTGCCCTTCCCGGGCAGGTCGGTGATCCGGTCCGTGGTCCTCGCCGACGTCCGGCTCGCCGAGAAGCCGCCGACCCTGCTCACCGTCAACGCCGTCGGCGACGCCTTCGCCTTTCTCGCGCCGTTCGGCGACGGCTACCACCGGGTGATCGGCTGGCACCGCGACCGCAACGTCCCCGACACCGAGCCGCTGGACCTGGCGGAGGTCCAGGAGATCACCCGACTCGCCCTCGGCCGGGACTTCGGGATGCACGACGCCCGCTGGATGTCCCGCTTCCACAGTGACGAACGGCAGGCGACCGCCTACCGGGTCGGGCGGGTCTTCCTGGCGGGCGACGCCGCGCATGTGCACACCCCGGCCGGCGGCCAGGGCATGAACACCGGCCTGCAGGACGCGGCCAACCTGAGCTGGAAGCTCGCCGCCGTCGTCACCGGTCACGCCGAGCCCGCGCTGCTCGACAGCTACCAGGCCGAGCGGCACCCCGTGGGCAGGTCGGTGCTGCGCAGCAGCGGCGGGATCGTCCGCCTCGCCATGGCCAAACGCCCCTGGACCCTCGCGGCCCGCGCCGCGCTCACCACGTTCCTGAACGCCGTCGGCCCCGCCCGGCGCAAGGTCGCGGGCCAGGTCACGGGCATCGGCTACCGCTACCCGGCACCGCGCGGCGCCCACCGCCTCACCGGCACCCGGGTACCGGACGTCGCCCTGGCCGGTGGCGGCCGCCTCTACGAGGCCCTGCGCGGCGGCCGGTTCGTGCTGATCACCCCGGAGCCGTACGAGGCGGGACCCGGCCGTGCGGACCGGCTGGCCGTGGCGCACTGGGCGAGCGACCGCCGTACGACCGTGCTGGTCCGCCCCGACGGATACGCGGCCTGGGCCGCCGACGCGGCCGGCGCGGCGGACGTCGAGGCGGCGCTCGCCGCGCACGTCGGCGGCTGAGCCGCTCCTAGTGCGGCGACTCCAGCGTACCGGCGAGCAACTCCCTCAGCAGGTCGGCCAGTTGGCCGACCTGTTCGTCGTCGAGGAAGGACAGGGCTTCCGTCTGGACCGCGAGGCCCGCGCCGACCGCCCGGTCGATGATGTCCAGTCCCTTGTCGGTCAGTGTCACCTGCAGGCCCCGGCGGTCGTGCGGATCGGGGGAGCGGCGCAGCAGGCCGGCCTTCTCCAGCTTGTCGAGCCGCCCGGTCATTCCGCCGGTGGTGAGCATGAGGGTGGCCGACAGCTGGCGCGGCGAGAGGGTGTACGGCTCGCCGGCCCGGCGCAGGGTCGCGAGCACGTCGAACTCGCCGCGTGAGATGCCGTAGGGCCGGTATGCCTTCTCCATGCGGTCGCCCATGGTCCGGGAGAGGCGGTAGATCCGCCCGAAGACCTCCATCGCCCTGGAGTCGAGGTCGGGCCGTACGGCCGCCCACTGGTCGATGATCGCGTCCACCGAATCCTTGCCTGCGCTCATGTGCCGAGTATGCCTCCCGGGTGGTTGCCGGCAAGAAAGTAACTTGCTGGAAAGTGACTTAGAGCTAAGCTACTTCCTGCCAAGTTACTTCAGGGGGTCATGGTGGCAAAAGAGAACGAGCGCATACCCGGCGAGTGGACCCTGCCCGTCACCGCCGCCGTCAACGGCATCGGCACCGGCATGTACGTCCCGTTCACGCTGGTCTTCTTCCATGCCGTCACCGGGCTGTCCTTCGCGGTCGTGGGCGCCGTGCTCACCGCCACCGGCCTCGCGGGCATCGCCGTACTGCCCCTCGCCGGCACGGCGGTCGACCGGTACGGCGCGAAGCGGGTGCAGTACGCCCTGTACGGCGTCCGGGTCGCCGGCTTCGCCCTCTACCCCTTCGCCCACTCCCTCCCCGCCTTCGCGGCCGTCGCCCTGGTCACGGCCGCCGCCGACCGGGCCTTCCCGGCGGCCCAGCAGTCCCTGATCGGCGAGGTGGCGAGCGGCGCGGGGCAGGACCGGCTGCAGGCGTCGACGCGCGCCCTGCAGAACGCCGGCAACGGGGCGGGCGCCCTGCTGGCCACGCTGGTCATCTCCTTCGCGGGCAGCGCCGGTTACACGTACGCGGCCTGGGGCAACGCCCTCTCCTTCGCGCTGGCGGCGCTGCTCCTGCGGCCCCTGCGGCAGGTGCGCACGGCCGGTGCGGCGCCGCTCTCGCGCCGGGCCGGTGCCGGCTACCGGCTCGTCCTCGCCGACCGGCCCTTCCTGGTCGTCACCGGCGCCAACTTCCTCAACGCGCTGAGCTATTCGGCTCTGTCGGTCCTCTTCCCCCTCTTCATGGTGGAGTGGCTGCACGGGCCGTCGGTGCTCACCGGCGCCGCGTTCACCCTCAACACCGTGCTGTGCGCGGTCGCGGGTGTCGGCGTGGGCGCGCGGGTCCGCGGGGCCGGGGCCCGGCGCACCCGGGCGGCGGCGCTGGGCGGGGGCCTGTTCGCGACCGCGTTCGCCGCGCAGATCGTGCTCGGCACCGTACGACCGGGCTCGGTCACGGTCCTGGGCGGGGCCCTGGTCGCCGTGGTCGTCGTCTACACCCTCGGCGAGCTGATCCACAGCCCCGCCGCCCAGGTGCTCGCGATGGCGGCGGCGCCCGAAGCGGTGCGCGGCCGGTATCTGGCGGCGTACCAGATGTCCTGGTCCCTGGCGAAGGCCGTGGCGCCCTCCCTGTTCACGGCCCTGCTCGCGCTGGACGGCCGCGCGCCGTGGGCCGTCCTCGTCCTCACCTCGGCCGTCGCCGCGGCCCTCCTGATCCGGACGGAACCCCGACTGCCGGCGGAGGCGGTACGACCGCTGCCGGCGACGGTGGCCCGGGGCGACGCCCCCGCCTCCGCCCCCGGCCCCACCTGCACCCCCACCCCTGTCCTTGCCGATGCCGCGGGAACCCGGGGGACCCGGCCGTGAAGCGAACCGTGACCGTCCCGCTCACCGCGCTCGCCCCCGTCTCCTGGGGCACCACCTACGCCGTCACCACCGTCTTCCTTCCGCCGGACCGCCCCCTGTTCACGGCCCTCCTGCGGGCCCTGCCCGCCGGGCTGCTCCTGCTGGCGCTGACCCGGGTGCTGCCGCGGGGCGGCTGGTGGTGGCGGTCGGCGGTGCTCGGCGCGCTCAACATCGGCGCCTTCTTCCCGCTGTTGTTCGTGTCGGCGTACCGGCTGCCCGGCGGTATGGCCGCCGTCGTCGGCTCGGTCCAGCCGTTGTTCGTCGTCGGCCTCTCGGCGCTGCTGCTCGGGCGGCGCCCGGCCCCGCGCACGCTCGTCACCGGGGTCGTGGCCGCGCTCGGCGTCAGCCTAGTCGTCCTCCAGGGAGCCGGAGCCCTCGATGCCGTGGGCGTGCTCGCGGCCTTCGCCGCCACCGCCTCCATGGCAGCCGGCACGGTGCTGACCAAGAGATGGGGCCGCCCCGACGGCGTCGGCCCGCTGGCGCTCACCGGCTGGCAGCTCACCGCCGGGGGCCTGCTCATCGCCCCGCTCGCCTTCCTGGCCGAGGGAGCGCCGCCCGCCCTGGACGCCCGCGCCGCAGGCGGCTATCTCTACCTGGCCCTGGCCAACACGGCGGTGGCGTACTGGCTCTGGTTCCGCGGCATCGGCCGGCTCACCGCGACCCAGGTCGCCTTCCTCGGCCCGCTCTCCCCGCTCACCGCGGCCGTCGTCGGCTGGGCGGCCCTCGGCCAGGCGCTCACACCGGTGCAGGTGGGGGGCATGGCGCTGGCGTTCGGCGCGACGCTGGCGGGACAGCTCGGTGGCGGCGGGAGACCTTTCAGTTCAGCTGAAAAGAATGCTCGCAAAGATTCGATGGACCTGATGGATCGGGCACTGCGACGGTAGGGACACACCATCCACCGAAAAGGAGCCCCGTGGCCGCCGTCCTGCCCAGGACCACCCCCACCCCCACCTCCAACCCCACCGCACCCGCCCGCAAGGCCGCCGCCCCCGCGACCGGCCTGGCCCTCGCCGCCCTCGCCACCCTCGTCTGGTCCGGCAGCTTCGTCACCTCCCGGGGTCTGCACGACAGCGTCCCGCCCGTCCAGCACGCCTTCTGGCGCTGGGTCATCGCGCTCCTGGCCGTAGCCCCCTTCGGCGCCCGGCAGGCCTGGCGGCAGCGGGCCCTGATCCGCCGCCACGCCCGCTACGTCCTCCTCGTCTCCCTCCTCGGCGTGGCCACCTACAACACCCTCGTCAACCAGGCCGGACTGACCACCCCGGCCGCCACCATGGGCATGATCATGGCCGCGTCGCCGGTGCTCATGGCGGTCTTCGACCGGCTGGGCGGCGTACGGCTCGGCGCGCGCCGCACCGCCGGCCTGCTCGTCGCCTGCGCGGGCGTGACGCTGCTGTCCGGCGGCGGTACGGCCCACCCGCCCGGCGATCTGTGGATGATCGCGGCGGCCTGCTGCTTCGCCGGCTACAGCGCGCTGCTGCGCCGCAGGCCCGCCGGACTCCACGGCACGGGCTTCCTGTTCACCACGTTCCTGACCGGCACGGTCCTCCTCCTGCCCGCGCAGGCGGTGAGCGTGACCGTGCAGGGCTCCTTCCACCCCACCCCCGCCACCGTCCTGCCGCTCCTCTACGTCGGCGTCGCCTCCTCCGCGGTGGCCTTCTTCGCCTGGAACAAGGCCGTCGCCCTGATCGGCGCGACCCGCGCGGGCATCGTCTACCACCTCCAGCCGGTCTGCGTGGCCGTCCTGTCCTGGGCCGTCCTCGGCGAGACGACGGGCCTGCCGCAGCTGCTGTCGATGGCGCTGATCCTGGGCGGGGTGGTGCTGGGCGCGGGTTCACGGCGTTGACGTGTAGTTTTCCGGGCATGGCCGACTGGGACCTCCGGAAGCTGCAGATCCTGCGCACCCTGCGCGAGCGCGGCACCGTGACCGCGACGGCCGAGGCCCTGCACATGACTCCGTCCGCCGTCTCCCAGCAGCTCACCAACCTCGCCCGGCAGCTCGGCGTGCCTCTGCTGGAGGCGCGCGGCCGCCGGGTCCGGCTCACCGACGCGGCCCGCCTGGTGCTGGCCCACACCGAGCCGGTCTTCGAGCAACTGGAGCGCACGGAGGCCGCGTTGGCGGCGTACGTCCAGGGGGAGGCGGGCGAGGTCCGGGTCGCCGCGTTCTCGACGTCCGTACCCGCCCTGGTCGTACCGGCCGTGCGGACCCTGCGGGACACGCACCCAGGGGTGACCGTCCGCGTACAGGAGGCGGAGGCCGCGGAGGCCTACGACCTCCTGACCGCCGGCGAGGTCGACCTCGCCCTGTCCCTCACGGCGTCGGCGCCCAGCGCGGCGGACCCCCGCCTCACCCAAGTACCCCTCCTGGCCGACCCCTTGGACGTCGCCCTGCCCCCCGACCACCCCCTGGCCACGGCCCCCGGCCTGACCCTCACCGACCTGGCCGCCGAGCCCTGGATCTTCGGCGGCAGCGGCCCCTGGTCGGACATCACCCGCCGCGCCTGCGAGGCGGCCGGCTTCAGCCCCCACCAGGGCCACTCGGCTTCCGGCTGGACCGCGATCCTCGCCATGGTGGAGGCGGACATGGGCGTGGCCCTGGTCCCCCGCATGGCCGCGGGCCGCCGCGACGGGGTGGTCATGCGCGACCTCGGCCCGGACGGACCGGTCCGGCACGTGACGGCGGCGGTGCGCAGGGGCGGGGAGACGGGGCGGGCGGTGGCCCGCGTCCTCGAGGCCCTCCGTACCGCAGCCGCCGTCTGAGGGCCGTCACTGGACGCTCACGGCGTCGATCTGGCCGGCGTACACGCCGAGCAGGGTGATGGGCGAGCTGATCGAACTGGCGCCGGAGCTGCCGAACGACACGTACCGGGACCTGCTGATCGGCCACGCCTGCGCCGGCCCCGGCCTGCCCGCCGAGCTCGTGGCCGCGGCCCGCCGCGTCCAGCACGGCTGGGGCTTCCTTCTGCCGCGAGCCTCAGCCCCGCCGCACCTCGTACAGAAAGCACCCGTACTCCACCGCCCGCACATGCACCACCGCCACCTCCGGGTCGGCGAAGGCCTCGGTGAGGGCGGACGGGAAGTCGGCGGCCGTCAGGCGGCCGCCCAGGATCCGGCCGTCGGCCGCATAGCGGCGCAGCACGCGGTGGGCGTTCGTGAAGGGCAGGGCCGCCGGGTCGGCCGGCCCCGGGCAGCCGGCGGCGTGGATGAAGACCGGTCCCTGCTCGTCGTACGCCCCGAGATCGGCGCCCGTCCCGGCCGCCCAGCGGCGCAGCGGCGCGTACGACACCAGGGCGATCTGCTCGCCGGGCTCGCTGGGGCGCAGGCAGCAGCGCAGCGGGGCGCCGCCCTCCTCGTCGGTGAAGGGGACGAGGGGGCGGCCCGCGTCGTCGGCGGTCCGCAGCTCCTTGAGAACCCGGGGCTGGATGGGACGTGCGATGTGTGTCGTCGTGTCCGTCGTCGTCATGCCTCCAGCGTCCCGCCGCGACGCCCCGCCCACCGGCGGGAACCGGACATCGCCTTCCCGGTGGGCGGCATGGAAGGATGGCGCAACCGACACATAACGAGGAGATGACCGCGTGCCTGGCACAAACCTGACTCGCGAAGAGGCGCAAGCGCGGGCCGAGCTGCTCACCGTTGACTCGTACGAGATCGATCTCGACCTCTCCGGCGCGCAGGAGGGCGGTACCTACCGGTCCGTGACCACGGTGCGCTTCGACGTCGCCCGCGGCGGCGCCGAGTCCTTCATCGACCTGGTGGCGCCCACCGTCCACGAGGTCACCCTGAACGGTGACGCGCTCGACCCCGCCGAGGTCTTCAAGGACTCGCGGATCGCCCTGCCGGGGCTGCTGGAGGGCCGCAACGTCCTGCGGGTCGTCGCGGACTGCGCCTACACCAACACCGGCGAGGGCCTGCACCGCTTCGTCGACCCGGTCGACGAGCAGGCCTACCTCTACACCCAGTTCGAGGTCCCGGACGCCCGCCGGGTGTTCGCCTCCTTCGAGCAGCCGGACCTGAAGGCCACCTTCCGGTTCACCGTGCGGGCCCCCGAGGGCTGGACGGTGATCTCGAACTCGCCGACCCCGGAGCCGCAGGACAACGTCTGGTCCTTCGAGCCGACCCCGCGCATCTCGTCGTACATCACCGCGCTGATCGTCGGCCCGTACCACTCCGTGCACAGCGTGTACGAGAAGGACGGGCAGAGCGTGCCGCTGGGCATCTACTGCCGCCCGTCGCTGGCCGAGTTCCTGGACTCGGACGCGATCTTCGAGGTCACCCGGCAGGGCTTCGACTGGTTCCAGGAGAAGTTCGACTACGCGTACCCCTTCGCGAAGTACGACCAGCTGTTCGTGCCCGAGTTCAACGCGGGCGCGATGGAGAACGCGGGTGCCGTCACCATCCGCGACCAGTACGTCTTCCGGTCCAAGGTGACCGATGCGGCGTACGAGGTCCGCGCGGAGACGATCCTGCACGAGCTGGCCCACATGTGGTTCGGCGACCTCGTCACCATGGAGTGGTGGAACGACCTGTGGCTGAACGAGTCGTTCGCCACCTACACCTCCATCGCCTGCCAGGCCGCGGCCCCCGGCTCCCGCTGGCCGCACTCGTGGACCACGTTCGCCAACTCGATGAAGACCTGGGCGTACCGGCAGGACCAGCTGCCGTCCACGCACCCGATCATGGCGGACATCCGCGACCTGGACGACGTGCTCGTCAACTTCGACGGCATCACGTACGCCAAGGGCGCGAGCGTGCTCAAGCAGCTCGTCGCGTACGTCGGAGAGGACGAGTTCTTCCAGGGCGTGCAGGCCTATTTCAAGCGGCACGCGTTCGGCAACACCCGCCTGTCCGACCTGCTCGGCGCCCTGGAGGAGACCTCCGGCCGCGACCTGAAGACCTGGTCGGGGAAGTGGCTGGAGACGGCGGGCATCAACATCCTCCGCCCGGAGATCGCCACGGACGCTGACGGCGTCGTCACCTCCTTCGCCGTCCGCCAGGAGGCCCCGGCCCTGCCCGCCGGCGCCAAGGGCGAGCCGGTCCTGCGCCCGCACCGCATCGCCATCGGCCTGTACGACCTCGACTCCGGCTCCGGCAAGCTGGTGCGCACCGAGCGGATCGAGCTGGACGTCGACGGCGAGCTGACGGCCGTACCGCAGCTGACCGGCAAGCGCCGTCCGGCGGTCGTGCTGCTCAACGACGACGACCTGTCGTACGCCAAGGTCCGCCTGGACGAGGAGTCCCTGAAGACGGTCACCGAGCACCTCGGCGACTTCCAGGAGTCCCTGCCGCGCGCCCTGTGCTGGGCCTCGGCCTGGGACATGACCCGCGACGCCGAGCTGGCCACCCGGGACTACCTCTCCCTGGTCCTGTCCGGCATCGCCAAGGAGTCGGACATCGGTGTCGTGCAGTCGCTGCACCGCCAGGTCAAGCTCGCCATCGACCTGTACGCCGACCCGGCCGCCCGCGAGTCCCTGCTGACCCGCTGGACCGACGCCACGCTGGCCCACCTGCGTGCGGCGGAGCCGGGCAGCGACCACCAGCTGGCCTGGGCCCGTGCCTTCGCGGCGACGGCCCGCACCCCCGAGCAGCTGGACCTGCTGGAGGCGCTGCTGGAGGGCACCCAGACCGTCGAGGGCCTGGCGGTGGACACCGAGCTGCGCTGGGCGTTCGTGGAGCGGCTGGCGGCGGTCGGCCGCTTCGACGAGGCGGAGATCGCGGCCGAGTACGAGCGGGACAAGACGGCCGCCGGTGAGCGCCACGCGGCCACCGCCCGCGCCGCCCGCCCGACGGCCGAGGCCAAGGCGGAGGCCTGGGCCTCGGTGGTCGACTCCGACAAGCTGCCGAACGCCGTGCAGGAGGCGGTGATCGGCGGCTTCGTCCAGACCGACCAGCGCGAGCTGCTGGCGCCGTACGCGGACAGGTACTTCGAGGTCGTCAAGGACGTCTGGGACGCCCGGTCGCACGAGATCGCCCAGCAGATCGCCGTCGGCCTGTACCCGGCGGTCCAGGTCTCCGAGGCGACCCTCGCCAAGACCGACACCTGGCTGGCCGCGGCCGAGCCGAACGCGGCCCTGCGCCGTCTCGTCTCGGAGTCCCGCTCGGGCATCGAGCGGGCGCTGAAGGCCCAGGCCGCGGACGCGGCGGCGGAGTAGCCACCATTCGAGGAGGGGCGCCCGGCATCCGTGCCGGGCGCCCTTTCGTATGCGCGTGGCTCACCGGCCCCGGGCGCCCTTCCCCGGCTCAGCGAGCGACCATCCCGCCGGTGACGTCGACGAAGGTGCCGGTGATGCCGGCCGCCTGGTCGGAGGCGAGGAAGACGGCGGTGGCGGCGACCTCGGCGAGGGTGGGGTTGCGGCGGGTCATGCGCATCGTCGCGAGGTTGTCGACGATGCCCTGGACGGCGGCGGCGTCGATGGCCGGGTTGACGGCGGACAGCTTCTCGACGGTGAACGTCTCGGGCACCCCGGCCGCCCACAGTCCCACGGCCCGCACCCCGCGCGGACCCAGCTCGATCGCCAGGTTCCGTACGAGCGTGTCGATCGCGGCATCGGCCGGTCCCGTGCCGCCCATCATCGGACTGCCGTGCGCGGAGCCGCTGTTGAGGGTGAGGACGACGCCCGAGCCGCGCTCGGCCATGCGGCGCCCGGCGGCGCGGGCGGTGATGAAGTTGGCGCGGGCGCCGTTGATCACCGGCCGCAGGAAGTCGTCCACGGGCATCTCGGTGAGCGGGGCGCCCTGCACGTCGCCGCGGGTGACCAGGTTGAACGAGATGTCGACGTCGCCGACCGCCGCGAGGTGCTCCTCCACCGCCGCCTCGTCGAGGGCGTCCACGACGGCGACCTCCGCGTCCTTGAGGTCGGCGGCCGCCGCCTCCAGCGTCGCGCGGGTACGGCCGACGAGGTGGACACGGGCGCCCTGCTCGGCGAAGGCGCGGGCGACCGCACCGCCGATCGAGCCGCCGGCGCCGTAGATGACCGCGGTCCTGTCGGTGAGCAGCATGGTGAACTCCTTCGGAAGTGGTGTCCGTTTCACCGATACAGACGCACGGCACCCCCGGCGCTCATCGCTCACAGCCGCAGCGGCAGTCCGAACGCCGGGAACAGGTGCGGCTCGAAGGACGTGATCTCCGTGACGCGGCCGGCGGCGTCGAAGCGGAGCACGTCCAGGACCTGGGCGCGGTAGACGTTCGTACCGGGTCGGCGGACGTACCCCCCGGCCGCAAGCTGTCCGTTGGCGCGGGCGGGCAGGTGGCGCCAGTGGCCGAGGAACAGGGGGGACGCGGGGTCGAGGCTCGGCCGGAGGAAGGCGAGCAGTGCTTCGCGGCCGGTGAACCAGAACGGGTTGGGCGGCATCGTCAGCGTGACGTCCTCGGCGAGCAGCTCGGCCATCGCGGCGAAGTCGAGCCGCTCGGCGGCCGTCATGTACCGCTGGAGCGCGGCCCGCTGGGCGTCCGTCGGCGGGGTGGCCGTCCAGTCCGTACGGCTCTCGGGCAGCTGCTCGCGCAGGGCCGGACGGGCGCGTTGCAGCGCGCTGTTGACCGAGGCCACGGAGCTGCCGAGGGCCTCGGCGGTCTCGGCGGCGGTGAGGCCGAGCAGGTCGCGCAGGACGAGCGCGGCCCGCTGCCGGGCCGGCAGGTGCTGGAGCGCGGCCAGCAGGACCAGCTCGACGGTCTCGCGCGATTCCGCCGCGCTGTCCGGCAGCTCGTCGTCCGGGTACGGCTGCAGCCAGGTGATACGGGCGGGCGGCTCGCCGGTGCCGTGGTCCATGCCGGGCAGCGGCTCGTAAGTCTGCGGGCGGCGGGCGGTACGGCGCTGGAAGTCCAGGCAGGCATTGGTCGCGATGCGGTACAGCCAGGTACGGGCGCTCGCCCGGCCCTGATAGCCGTCCCGGCCCCGCCAGGCCCGCAGGAACGTCTCCTGGACCAGGTCCTCGGCGTCGTCGTAGGAGCCGGTCATGCGATAGCAGTGGGCGCGGATCGCCCGCCGGTGGGACTCGGTGAGGGCGGCGAAGGCGGACTCGTCGAAGGGCGTCGCGTCGCTTTCCGTCACGGGGGAGTCCGTGACGGAATCCGGGCTGCCGGCGCCGGCCCCGCTCCCGGGGTTTTCCGTCACGCCGGGCTCTGTGACGGAATGGTCCGCGGTCTGCTGGGTCTCCTGCGCGAGCCGTGCGATACGGCGCAGCCGGGCCACGGAGGCGGACAGTTCGCTCACGCCCGCGTACAGCGCGGAGACCGGCCTCGGCACCAGGGAACCCGCCTGCCGCCCGACCGATTCGATCAGCTCCTCCAGGCCCCCGCCCCCGCCTCCGTCCTGCCGCTCCCGGTACGCCTTCTGCCGGCAGGCCGCCGAGCAGTACAGCGAGCTACGGCCCCGGCGGCCGGCCCGCGCCGGAAGAGGGCCGCCACAGGTCGCGCACGTGTCCACGGCCACCTCCCGCTCGGAATCCCGGTCAGCGATCCTCGCGCACCGCAGCCGCCCCCGCCAGCACCCGCGCGAACTCGCCTACCGTCTCGGTCTCCGCCTCCCGCTGCCACACCAGCCCCAGCGCGCCCCGGCCCGCCGCGGCCAGGGACAGGGCCCCCTGGAGGGTGGTGGCGGACGGGCCGGGCAGCGTGCCGGGGCGTGCGCGGTCCGCCAGTACGGCGGTGCGGGCGGGGCCGGGGCGATCAGCGGTACGGCCGCGACCTCGGTGGCGTCGACCCGGTCCCGTCCGGTGAGGGGACGGCGGCGGGAGACGGCCACCGTCCGCCGCTGCCGCGAGGACACCGGACCGAGGAAGGTCCGGCTCCTCGGCCGGCAGCAGCACCACCGCCGCGTCCACGGCACCGCGCCGCAGCGCGCCGAACGGATCGGAGAACGGGATCTCCACCAGCTCCGCGGAGCGGCCCCGGTCCGCCGTCCCGAACGCCGTCACCGCCGCCATCAGCTGCGTGTCGGCCGCGCCCTGGAAGCCCAGCCGCAGCGGGCCCACGCCGCCCCGGGCCACCGCCCGCGCGTCCGCCTGGCGTACGGCGGGGGTGTCCGTCCGAGCGCAGACCCGGCCGGCGGTCGCGGCACCCCGGGCCCGGGAGGCGGCGTCCGCGCTGTTCGCCGGGGTGTTCAACACCGCCGTCGCACTCGGCGCCCTGACCGGCGGCCGGCTCGCGGACGGGCCCGGACTGACCGTCGTACTGGTCACGGGTGCGGTCCTCGCGCTGCCGGCGGCGGTCGGGGACACGAAAGGGGCGGCCACACCACGGTGACCGCCCCTGTGCCGTACGGCCGGCCTACTTCGCGGACAGCTCCGCCGCCACCAGCTCCGCGATCTGGACCGCGTTCAGCGCGGCGCCCTTGCGGAGGTTGTCGTTGGAGATGAACAGGGCGAGGCCGTGGTCCACCGTCTCGTCGCGGCGGATGCGGCCGACGTACGACGGGTCCTGGCCGGCCGCCTGCAGCGGGGTCGGGATGTCGGAGAGGGCGACGCCCGGGGCCCCTGCGAGCAACTCGGTGGCGCGCTCCGGGGAGATCGGGCGGGCGAAGCGGGCGTTGACCTGGAGGGAGTGGCCGGAGAAGACGGGCACGCGCACGCAGGTGCCGGAGACCTTCAGCTCGGGGATCTCCAGGATCTTGCGGGACTCGTTGCGCAGCTTCTGCTCCTCGTCGGTCTCGTTCAGACCGTCGTCGACGATCGAGCCCGCCAGCGGGAGCACGTTGAAGGCGATGGTGCGCTTGTAGACCTGCGGCTCGGGGAAGTCGACCGCCCGGCCGTCGTGGGTCAGCTTGTCGGCCTCGTCGGCCACCTTCTGCACCTGGCCGTGCAGCTCGGCCACGCCCGCGAGACCCGAGCCGGACACCGCCTGGTAGGTGGCGACGACCAGCGCCTCCAGCCCGGCCTCCTCGTGCAGCGGCTTCAGGACCGGCATCGCGGCCATCGTGGTGCAGTTCGGGTTGGCGATGATGCCCTTGGGGCGGTCGGCGACCGCGTGCGGGTTCACCTCGGACACCACCAGCGGGACCTCGGGGTCACGCCGCCAGGCGGAGGAGTTGTCGATCACGACCGCGCCCTGGGAGGCGACCTTCTCGGCCAGCGCCTTGGAGGTCGCGCCGCCCGCCGAGAAGATCACGATGTCCAGGCCGGTGTAGTCGGCGGTCGCCGCGTCCTCCACCGTCACCCCGTCCAGCACGCTGCCGGCCGAGCGCGCCGAGGCGAACAGGCGCAGCTGGGTCACGGGGAAGTTCCGCTCCGCGAGGATCCTGCGCATGACCGTGCCGACCTGACCGGTGGCTCCGACGATTCCGACCCTCACAGTGACTCCCTCTTTGTGTCTCGTGCATGACCGGGGCTTTTCCATCATGCGGCCGACCCCGGTCCACCTGTCCAATTCTTTGCGAGGCGTGCCCGAGGAGTGGGACACGATCACCCGGCGGACGGTTCCGTACGTCCGTCCAACACGCCCCTGAGCTGGAGAAATTCCCTCCGTCGGGCGCCAGGGCCGCAAGCTGTTCCGTCCCGCGCCTGCCCGTACGGTTCCCCGGCCACTCGGCGATGTGACGTACGCCTCTGCGGACCGCCGGAAACCCGTCCGAACGTTTGGGCCCGCTGCCGCGTCGTAGGGGCGAACGCGGAAGGGGGTGGCCTGTGCTGCGCGGAGGGGCGCGCCGCGACCGGGGGGCGTACGCCGCCGGTACGGACCGTGGGGCGGGCGCGGACCGTACCGGCGACGATCCGCTGGACGCGGCCCAGGAACGCCGGGTGCGGGCGGTGCTCGCGCTCGGCGGCGTGCCGCAGTCGGACCTGCCGGACGGGGTGCAGCAGGTACGGCTGCGGCTGCTGGAGCGGACCGCGAGCGGACGGGAGGCGCCGCGGGACATCTCGGCGTGGGCGGCGGTGGTCGCCTCCAACCTCGCCATGGACTGGCACCGGGCCAAGCGGCGCCGGGACCGGCTGGGGGAGCGGCTGGCCGCGCTCCGCGAGCCCGCGCACCCCTCCGGCGAGGAGACCAGCCTGCTCTCCCTCGCCGTCGCCCAGGGCCTGGACGAACTGCCCGCCGCCCAGCGGCAGGTGGTCGTGCTGCGCTTCTTCGCCGACCTGCCCGTCCGGGCCATCGCCGAGGAACTGGGCATCCCCGAGGGCACGGTCAAGAGCAGGCTGCACACGGCGGTCCGCGCCCTGCGCGACCGTCTGCACGAGGACGAGGTGGTGTGACGTGACCGCCGGACAGGGAAACGCCGGGGAGCACGGCGGGATGGACGCGTTGATGGCCGCCATCACGGGGGAGCCGCTGCCGGAGGAGGCTCACCCCGATCCGGGCTTCCTCGCCGGACACCGGGCGGCCGAGGCCGACCTGGCGGTGCTGAGGGAGCAGCTGACCTGGCTCGCGGAGGCGCTGACCGGGGAGCGGGGGGACGGGGCGGTGCCCGCCGAGGCGGCCGTGAGCCCTCGGCCGGTGTCCCGCCCGCGCGGTGCCGCGCGACCGGTGGGGGCAGGGCGCCGGCCTCCGCGCC
>NZ_JBEPBF010000038.1:0-73724 GCF_040298985.1 Streptomyces sp. NPDC001093
CGCCGACGGCCGCGTCCTGCAGCGCCACGGCGGCGGCGAGGGCCCTGGCGCGGCCGGGCTCGTGACCGAGGGCGAGGGCGGCCTCGTACGACCGCTCGCGCAGGTCCTCGTCCAGGTGCCGGGAGAGTTGCAGCAGGGCGTCGCGGATGAAGGTCTCGCGGCGGATCAGGCGCAGTTCGGCGGGGGCCTGCGGGGCGAAGGGCTCGCGTTCGCCGGTGACGGTCCGCGTCAGCTGGTAGAGGGGGCCGAGGGCGCGGTGGCGCAGCCGGACGTGCCAGCGCTCGTTCAGGTACTGGCCGACGTGCGGGACGATGAAGCCCACCGCGACCAGGGTGGCGGAGACGCACGCGCCCGCCGGTGCCACATTGGTGCTCAGCCAGTCCAGGTCGTGGCCGGTCCACCGGGCCACGACGGCGGTGAGCTTGGCCGCGTCGAAGAACAGGTTCGTGGCATAGCCGACGCCCAGCAGCCTGAGCCCCCAGCGCAGCCAGGCGTCGAGGCCGTCGGTGCGGATCCAGTTCCAGATCAGCCGGGCCGTGATCGAGCAGGCCACGGTGTGCGCGAGGAGGTAGAGCAGGATCTCCTCGCGCATGAAGGGGGTGGTGGCGTAGTACGTGTCCAGGTCCCGCAGCCGTTCCACGGGTACGTCGGCGAGGGCGAAGAGCACCCACAGGGCGGCGACCACGCCCGCGTAGACGGCCACGACCCAGCGGGTCACCCGGCGGGTCTGGGCCGTGTCGTCGCGGCCGTTGCGCCAGGCGGTGATCAGCAGCAGCCAGGACGCGCAGAGCGCGGTGAGCAGGGAGTACACCCAGGGCGCGGAGATGTTCGGCACGCCGGTGACCCGGTTGGTCCAGGCGATGGTCCGCGGGGCCGCGAAGACGAACACCGCGCAGGCGAACAGCAGCAGACCGCCGACGGCACGCAGCATCGGGTCCCGCCACATCCTGATGATGCCGGGCAGCTTGATCGCCAGGGCGGCGGTCAGGACGGCCGTGGGGATCCAGAAGGAGACGGAGACCTCGTCGAGCGGCCCCGAGAGGTCGAGCGCCAGGTTCACCGCGCGGCTCCCCCTTTTCCGGACGCTCGGTTCGCCTCCGGGGCACCGGCGCGCCCCTTCGGCTCGCTCGCTTCGTCGCGTCCGCGATAGCCGAGGGTCCGCTGTACGGGGCCGAGGGACCGTTGCACCGGGCCGGGCGGGGTGCCGGCGCCGGAGCCGGTGAGGTGGGGCCGGCACAGGGCGGCCAGGCGGTGCCCGAAGTCGTCCGCCTCGGCCTCGTCGGCCTCCCTCGAGCCGTTGCGGGCGGCCACCGTCAGGGGCATGCCCCGCCAGCCGGGTGCGTCGGCGAGCGCGCGGGCCGCCGCGTCGCCGGCCAGGTGGGAGTGCCGGTGCCCGGCGTGCAGATGCCACAACTCATGGCCCAGGATCACCAGTTGCTGCACGGCCTCGGCCCGCTCCTCCACGATCACCAGGTCGAAGTCGGCGAACTCCAGCCACAGCCCGGTGACCTCGATCTCGTCGGGGAAGCGCTCGAAGCGCACCTGGACCGGCCGTCCGCCGCGCAGCGCGCTCATCTCCTGGCACAGCGCCCGGCACAACTCCCGTACGTCCTCGGGTGTTCCGGGCCGGGCGTGGAGGGCGGCGGCGAGGTCGCCGGCCAGCGCGCGCATGGCCGAGCCCGGACGGGAGCGCCGCAGTCGTACGGCCAGGCGTGTCATCCGCTCACGCGCGCCCGCGATGCCCATCGTCTCCCCCTTCCGCTGGGCAGAGCCTACGCGGCCGGGTGTGTCCCCGTCATGACATGCGGGGGGCGCGGTCGAGGAGAAGACCACCCATCGGCTTGTGTCCCGCCCATTGACGCGGAAGCGCTTCGAATCTACGGTCCCGTTCGAAGTTGCGAGCGACATTCGTCATTCCGAACAACCTACGACGGAGCCACACCGCACCCCACCCCGGAAGGCGCCATGCACCCCGCCCGCTTCACCCTCGACCCCGCTTTCACCGTCGGCCAGGTCAACCCCCGTGTCTTCGGCTCCTTCGTCGAACACCTCGGCCGCTGCGTCTACACCGGCATCCACGAACCGGATCACCCCTCCGCCGATGAGGCCGGACTGCGAACCGACGTCCTCGACCTCGTACGCGAACTCGGTGTCACCGTCATCCGCTACCCCGGCGGCAACTTCGTCTCCGGCCACAAGTGGGAGGACTCGGTCGGCCCCCAGGCGGAGCGCCCCCGTCGGCTCGACCTCGCCTGGCACTCCACCGAGACGAACCGGTTCGGGCTGTCCGAATACATCGGCTTCCTCAAGAAGGTCGGCCCGCAGGCCGAGCCGATGATGGCCGTCAACCTCGGTACGAGAGGCGTCGCCGAGGCCCTCGAACTCCAGGAGTACGCCAACCACCCCTCCGGCACCGCCCTCTCCGACCTCCGCGCGGCCCACGGCGACAAGGAGCCCTTCGGCATCCGGCTCTGGTGCCTGGGCAACGAGATGGACGGCCCCTGGCAGACCGGGCACAAGACGGCACAGGAGTACGGCCGGCTCGCCGCCGAGACCGCACGGGCCATGCGCCAGGCGGACCCCGGAGTCGAACTGGTCGCCTGCGGTTCCTCCAACCAGGCCATGCCCACCTTCGCCGAGTGGGAGGCGACCGTCCTGCAGGAGGCGTACGACCTGGTCGACCACATCTCCCTGCACGCCTACTACGAGCCCACGGACGGCGATGTGGACTCCTTCCTCGCCTCGGCCGTCGACATGGAGTCCTTCATCGAGAACGTGGTCGCCACCGCCGACCACATCGGCGCGAAGCTCAGGTCCACGAAGAGGATCAACCTCTCCTTCGACGAGTGGAACGTCTGGTACCTCTCCCGCTGGGAGGAGCACGCCAAGGGCATCGACCGGTCCGACTGGCCCGAGGCCCCCCGGCTGCTGGAGGACAGCTACAGCGTCACGGACGCCGTCGTCCTCGGCTCGCTGCTCATCGCGCTGCTCCGGCACGCCGACCGCGTCACCGTCGCCTGCCTCGCCCAGTTGGTCAACGTGATCGCCCCGATCATGACCGAGCCGGGCGGGCCGGCCTGGCGGCAGACGACGTTCTTCCCGTTCGCGCAGGCGTCCGGATACGGCCGGGGCGAGGTGCTCGACGTGCGCGTGGACTCGCCGACGTACGAGACGAAGAAGTACGGCGAGACGGACCTGCTGCACGCCACGGCCGTCCGCGCGTCCGACGGCACGGTCACCGTGTTCGCCGTCAACCGCAGCCGTACGGACGCCCTGCCGCTCGAAGTCACCCTGAACGGGTTGGAGTTGACGACCGTCACCGGGCACAGCGCGCTCGCGGACGCCGACCCCGACGCCCGCAACACCCTCGACGAGCCCGAGCGGGTCGTCCCGCACCCGGTCGAGGGCACCGCCCTGGCGGACGGCACCCTCACCGCCGTACTGGAACCGCTGTCCTGGAACGTGATCAGACTGGCGTGACCGGCAGCCCGCCCGTTGCCCTGCCGAGCAGCGTCAGGCGTACGGACCCCGGTCCCGACAGCGTGGTGAACTCCGAGAGGACCGCCAGCGCGAGGGTGTTGGTGCCCCGGGTGCGCAGGACGCCGTTCGGCAGGACGAAGGTGTGCTGCGGACCGACGTTGTTGATGTACTGGCCCATGTTCCAGCCGTTGAGGAAGATCTGGGCACGGTAGGCCCGGTACGGGTCGTCCTGAAGGGTCAGGCCGATCGAGGCGTCGATGTCGGCCGGGACCGAGAGGCGGAAGGTCGTCCGGAACCACGTCACGCCCTGGTACCGGGCGGCCCGCGGGAAGGTCACCGCCTGCCAGTCGTGGTCCTTGAAGCCGGGCAGATGCCAGCCCTCGCGCTCGCCGTACAGGCCGCCGGTGTTCATCGGGCCGCGCACCGGGTCGGGGGCCGCCGCGCCCCGGATCCGCCACCTCACCCGGGGCGAGGCGCCCTTGAAGGCCGCCGCCGTCAGGCCGCGCGCCACCTTGTGCGTGTCGAGCCCCTTGCCGTCCTGGTCGCGCTGCATGCGCCGCACGAGCACGGACAGCACATGCCGGCCGGGCGAGCGCAGGGAGTCACGGACCGGGAAGGCGGCGGTCGCCGCCCAACTGCCCTGCCGGACGGTCGTGTCCTTGTCCGGCACCGGCATCCGGTGGGTGCCCAGCGGCTCGCCGTCCAGCCAGGCCATCAACAGGCCCTGCGTGCCGGTGCTGTAGGCGAGCGAGACCTCCTCCAGACCGGTGGAGTCGGTGAAGGAGCCGCGGTACCAGACGTCCCCGTAGTGGAAGCCGTAGTCGTCGGCGAAGAGGACCGGCTGCCCGGCGGGGACCGGCGTGGTGCTGAACGTCGTCCGCTTGTCCGCGACCGTCCAGTCCGAGTCGTCGAAGCCGGGACCCACCTCCGGGTTCTCCCTGCGCATCCGCCAGCCGCCCAGCTCGGGCAGCCGCACCTCGGGGACGGCCGGCAGCAGGCCGGCGGTCATCAGGCTGCCGGACAGGGTGGTGCGGGTGGGCAGGGTGCGGCCGTTCCACACCAGGGTGTCGATCCCGCGCGGCCCCCACACCTCCATGCTCGTCGTCTGCGTGACGTCACCCGTCAGGTGGACCTCGGAACCGCGCACTTCGGCGTGGCGCAGCAGCGCCGGGCCGTACACCAGCAGGGTCCCGGACAGGGTGTCGTACGGGAAGAGGCGTACGGCGGTGGCGTCGTCGGCGAAGAGCAGCACCAGCGGGGTCTCGGTCTCGCCCTTCTGCACCAGCACCCGGGTCAGTCCGTCCTCGCCGAGCGGGCTGCTCACATGCAGCTCGTCGCCGTTCAGGACCCAGGCGGCCTCGGGGTCCAGCCGCATGACGCTCGGCTCGACCGGGCACTTCAGCACCAGTTCGGCCATGTCGCCGCTGCGCCCCGAGAACAGCGCGATGTCCTGCCGGCCCGCCGTCACGGCCAGCACGGGCTCGGCGGTGGCGTACTTCAGTGTCCGCTCGCCCAGCTTCAGCCCGGTCGTCAGCAGCCGGGCGTCCTTGCCGGGCACGGTGATCCGCAGGCGGCCGGCGTCGGTCGGCAGGTCGGCGGTGACCGCCTCCGTGCCGTCGTTGCGGGCGACGTAGACGTGGGCGCCGGTGTCCGGGTTGGTCAGGTGGTAGACCTTCAGTCCCTCGGCGTGCACGTCCGCCGCCCGGTCCAGCTTGGCGAAGTCGGGCACGCGCTGGAGCAGATGGCCCAGCTGGTGCATCGGCGCGATCTTGTCGGTGACGTTGCGCGCCTCGTCGATGGCGGCGCCGTAGTCGTACGACGTGTAGACGACCGGTGCGGGCAGCCAGCCCCAGGAGGTGCCGCCGAAGGTCATGTAGACGTTGTGCAGGGTGAGCCCGTTGGCCAGGTTGGTCAGATAGAACCGGCGCTCGTAGGCGGCGTCCCGGGTGCGCCGCGACTCGGCGTACCCCTTGCCGTCGAAGAAGGCCCCGCCCCACGGGTCGAACCAGCCGCCGCCGAACTCGGGCACGAACCCGGGCGTGGACGGCGAGGCACTGGCCCCGCCCTGCGCCCCGCCGGGACCGTAGTGCCCCCAGTCGGGCGGGGTCCGGTCCGGCGACGGATACCCGTCGAACCCGTACAGCCAGCCGCCCTTCTCGCCGCCGGTGTCGAACGTCCCGGGCACCCAGTAGCCGTTCCGGCCCTTGTCGTTGTGGAACAGCGGGACGTCGATGCCGTCCGCCCGCACCTTCTTGTACAAGTGGGACATGTAGGACCGGCCGACGGCGTCGCCGGCGTGGGCGTCGTACTCGTTCTCGATCTGGTACAGCAGGATCGTGCCGGTGCCCTGGGTGAACAGATGCCGGCGGGCGATCCGGTTCACCTGGGTCAGCCACTCGTCGACATGCCCCAGATACGTCGGGTCGTCGGTCCGGGCCGTGCCCTTCGTCGCCGTCAGCCAGCCGGGGAAGCCGCCGCCGTCCACCTCGGCGTTGATGTACGGGCCGGGCCGCAGGATGACGTACAGGCCGGTCTCGGCGGCCATGCGCAGGAACAGGTCCAGGTCCCGGACGCCGGTGAAGTCGTACGCGCCCGGCGCGGGGGAGTGGTAGTTCCAGGCCACATAGATGCTCACGGCGTTGTACCCGTGGGCCCGCATCTTCTGCAGCACGTCCCGCCACAGGGAGGGGCTCGGCAGCCGGAAGGGGTGCAGCTCGCCGGACCACACCACGAGCCGTCTGCCGTCCACGAGCAGTGAGTACTGGTCGTAGCCGATGGTGTGCCGACAGCCGTCGGCGCTCGGCGGGGCGGGCGCCGGGCCGGTCGGCACACTGCGCGCCGCGTACGCCGAGGGCGCCCCGGGCCCGCCGCTGCCGCCCAGGGCGAGCCCGAGCGCGGTCGAGCCGGCCAGGGCACTGAAAGTACGTCTGCTGAGCGCCAAGGTGGATCCTCCGCGGGCGATCTTACGGGGCGCGGGTGAAGGCCATTCTCCATGCGGCGACGTCCCACAATGGACCCATGAGGATCTCGGCGCGGGCGGACTACGCGGTACGGGCGGTACTGGAGCTGGCCGTACGGCAGGCTAACGGCCCGGTGAAGGCGGAGGAAATCGCCGCCGCCCAGGGCATCCCGCACAAGTTCCTGGAAGGGATCCTGGGCGATCTCAGGCGTGGCGGGATCGTCGGCAGCAGGCGTGGCGGAGGCGGCGGCTACCGGCTGGCGCGGGACGCGGCCGAGGTCACGGTCGCCGACGTGATCCGCGCGGTGGACGGCCCGATCGTCTCGGTCCGCGGCGAACGCCCGACGGGCCTCGCCTACACCGGCAGCGCACGGCCCCTGCTGCCCCTGTGGATCGCGCTGCGCGCGAACGTCCGCCGGATCCTGGAGGGTGTCACCCTCGCCGACCTCGCGGCGGACGCGCTGCCGGAGCCCGTCCGGGCACTGGCGGCGGAACCGGCGGCCTGGGAGAACCCGTAGGCGCCCGGGTGTGAACGGCCGGGTGTGAATGGCCGGAGTTGAACCTCCCGGTGGTGAGCGGTGGTTCCTACGATGCGGAGCGCTTCACAGGTTCCACACAGACCCCCCACACCCTCGACCCCGGGAGAAACCATGGCTGGTGGACTCCTCCTGAGCGGTGCCGTGGCGGCACTGCTCACCACCGCGATACCCGCCCACGCGCCCGCGGGGGGCGTGTTCGACAACCCGCCCCCGGACAAGATCGTCATCGACGTGGCGACGGTGAACGGCTCCGGCTGCCCCGAGGGCACCGCGGCGGTCGCCGTCTCGCCGGACAACACCGCCTTCACGGTGACCTACAGCAACTACCTGGCCCAGGCCGGCGGCAACTCCGACCCCACGGCCTTCCGCAAGAACTGCCAGCTCAACCTGGTGGTCCACGTCCCTCAGGGCTTCACCTACGCGATCGCCAGCGCCGACTACCGCGGCTTTCTGTCCCTGCAGCCCGGCGCGAGCGCCACGCAGAAGGCCTCGTACTACTTCCAGGGCTCCCCGCAGACCGTGCCCAGGAGCCACCCCTTCAGCGCTCCCTTCAACGACAACTGGGAGGCCACCGACAGCACGGACTGGGCCCAGCTGGTCTGGGCGCCCTGCGGGGTGCTGCGCAACTTCAACATCAACACCGAGCTGCGGGTGAACCCGGGCACCACCAACCCCGACAAGGTCAGCTTCATGACCATGGACTCCACGGACGGGGACATCAGCACCGTGTACCACCTGGCGTGGAAGCAGTGCCCGAGCGCGTAGGCGTACGGGCGCCACGCCGGTCACTGTGAGTATGTGATGGCCGTTCGCCGGTTCTCGCCGGTGAGCGGTCATCCATGCGTTGACCCGCAGAATCGTTCGACAAGGCGTGATGCGCACAAGGGGCGCGCGAGGGGCGCGGTTCGCGCCTGCCGATTGCCCTCGCGCGCCGTCTGGTGCGATCACTCAACGTGAGCATGGCTCTGCAACCCTGTGCACTCAGTGTGACGACACGGCACCAGGTCGTCGCGCCCCTCACGTGCCATGGACGAGGAAGACGAGGTAGAGCCATGCCCCTCGACACAGTGACAGCACCGGCGGCGACCCCGGAGTCGGAGCAGCAGCAGCGCGAACAGCAGAGCCTCAGCACCGCGGCGGCGCGCAATCTCGCCACCACCACCAAGTCCGAACCTCAGATGCAGGCCATCAGCTCCCGCTGGGCCACCCGCATCCTGCCCTGGGTGAACGTGCCCGGCGCGACCTACCGGGTCAACCGCCGCATGTCCTGCACCGTCGGCGACGGCCGCGTGACCTTCGTGAAGACCGGCTCCAAGGTCCAGGTGGTCCCCGCCGAACTGGGCGAACTGCCCCTGCTGCGCGGCTTCTCCGACGCCGACGTGCTCGGCGCGCTCGCCGACAAGTTCGTGCAGAAGGAGTTCACTCCCGGCCAGGTCATCGTGCAGGAGGGCCGCAAGGCCGACCACGTCTACCTGATCGCGCACGGCAAGGTCGAGAAGCTCGGCGAGGGCCCGTACGGCGACGAGTCCATGATCGGACTGATGGCCGACGGCGACACCTTCGGCGGCCAGGTGCTCGCCGGCGCCGCCAAGAAGTGGGAGTTCACGGCCCGTGCCGCGACCCCCACGACCGTGCTCGCGCTGCCGCTGACGGCGTACAAAGCGGTGGCGGACCGCCACGAGGGGCTGCGCCGGCACGTGCAGCGGATCAGCACCGACGGGCACCGCAATCTGAACCGGTCCGGCGAGGCCGACATCCTCCTGAAGTCCGGCCACACCGGCGAGGAGACGCTGCACCAGACCTTCGCCGACTACGAACTCTCGCCGCGCGAGTACGAGTTGAGCGTGGCGCAGACGGTGCTGCGGGTGCACAGCCGGGTCGCCGACCTCTACAACGAGCCGATGAACCAGACGCAGCAGCAGCTGCGCCTGACCATCGAGGCGCTGCGCGAGCGGCAGGAGCACGAGCTGATCAACAACGAGGAGTTCGGCCTGCTCAACAACGCCGACTTCGACCAGCGCATCTCCACCTACTCCGGCCCGCCGACCCCCGACGACATGGACGAGCTGCTCAGCATGCGGCGCAGGACCCGCTGCTTCCTCGCCCACCCCAAGGCCATCGCCGCGTTCGGCCGCCAGTGCAACAAGCGGGGCCTGTACTTCGGCAGCATCGACCTGAACGGCAACCAGATCCCCGCGTGGCGCGGCGTGCCCCTGCTGCCCTGCGGCAAGATCCCGATCAGCGAGCAGGGCACGACGTCGATCATCGCCATGCGCACGGGCGAGGACGACCAGGGTGTCATCGGCCTGTACCAGACCGGCATCCCGGACGAGGTCGAGCCCGGCCTGAACGTCCGCTTCATGGGCATCAACGAGCAGGCGGTCATCTCCTACCTGGTCAGCACCTACTACTCGGCGGCGGTCCTGGTTCCCGACGCCCTCGGTGTCCTGGAGAACGTCGAGATCGCCCGCACGAACGGGAGCTGACGGCGGTGTCGTTGATTTCCCGGGTCACGGCACCGACCGCGGCCCACGACGTGGCGGGCCTGGTACGGGCCCTGCTGTCGGAGCAACCCCCGCCACCGGCCACCGGTGCGGGCCTCCCCACGGGCCCCACAGGCCTCGGCACGTCGGCGACCCACATCCCCTTCGCGGGAACGGCCACCCCCCACCGCTCCCGCACCAGCCGCGGCACCTCCCACACGAACGCCCGCCCCCTACCGCTGCCGACTCCGGCCGTCACACATCGGCCCGGGCCGGCCGATCTCCCGACGAGCGCCGATACGGGGGCACCCGGGAACCGACCGGAGGCCGGGCGGCCTGCGGCGGCCGGGCAACCGGTGGCCGAGCGGTCGGCGGAGGCTGGGCGGTCGGTTGCGGTGTCTTCGCCGGGGGCTGGGCCGGCGCCGGCGGGTGGGCATCGGCCTGCGGCGGCGGTGTCTTCGTCGGGCGGGGATGCGGCGGCAGGGCATGAGCCGGGGGCCGGGCGGCCGGTGGCCGCGCATCCCTCGGTGGCCGGGCAGCCTGCGGCGGCCGGGCAACCGATGGCCGAGCGGTCGGCGGAGGCTGGGCAGTCGGCCGCGGTGTCTTCGCCGGGCGGGGATGCGGCGGCAGGGCATCAGCCGGGGGCCGGGCAGTCGGTGGCGGCTGGGCAGTCGGCGCCGGGCGGGCAACCGGTGCCGGGTGCGGATGCGGCCTCGATCGGGCTGCCTGCCGGGCCGACTGGGCTCGGTACATCGGCGGCGGCTCTCGGCCGTACCGGTCCGGGTGCCGCGGCGGCAGCCGTCAGAGCCGGTCGTGGCGCTTCGGCGGCACTCCTTGCGCCCACCGGTAAGGGCGCGTCGGCGGCCGTCCCCGCCCCCACCGGTCCCGGCGCCTCGGTGGTGGACCGCCGGGTCGCAATCCTCGAGCCCCGCCGGAAGGCACCCGCGGAGGCGTCGGTATCCGATGTCGGGCCCCGGCTGCACTGTCCGCCCGCCGTGCGGGACGACCCCGCCCTGGGTGAGCTCGTCACCGAGCGTCTGGTGGAGTGGGCCGAGGAGGTCGGGATCTACCCGGGCCGGCTCGACAGGATCCGCAAGGCCGACTTCGGGCGGCTGATCATGCTCGCCCACCCCGAGTCCGACGACCCCGACCGACTGCTCGCGGCGGCCAAGTGCGCGCTGTCCGAGTGGGCCGTGGACGACCACTACGTGGACGGCGAGGTCGAGGAGGCAAGGCCGCAGGAGCTCGGCCGACGGCTAGCCATCGCCCACTCGGTGATCGACCAGGCCCACCTCCCGCTCGCCTACGCCCCCCAGCTGGAGGAGGTCGTCCGGGCGGACCCCGTCATGCGGGCCCTCAGGGACAGCCTGCGCAACCTCCACACGTACGCGACGACCTCACAGGTGCGCCGGCTCCGCCACGAGCTGGGCATCATGTTCGTCGCCTACAACCAGGAGGGCTACTGGCAGGCCGCCGGCCACCGCCCGCCGGTGTGGGAGTACCTGATGCACCGGCACGAGAACAGCTTCATCCCGTGCATGGTGCTCGTCGACGCGATCGCCGGTTACGAGATCCCGTACGGCGAGTTCGCCGACCCCCGGGTACGGCGCGCGTTCACGCTCGCGGGCACCGCCACCGTGATCGTCAACGACCTCTACTCCATGGCCAAGGAGAAGGGCCCGACAGACTACAGCCTGCCCCGGCTGATCGCCGCCGAGGACGGCTGCTCCCTCGAGGAGGCCGTCGACCGCACCGTGGACATCCACAACGAACTGATGCTCACCTTCGAGGCCGAGGCGGCCGCGCTCGCCCAGGCCGGCTCCCCGGAACTGCGCCGCTTCCTGGCCGGCACCTGGGCCTGGGTCGGCGGCAGCCGTGAGTGGCACGCCAGCAGCGCCCGCTACCACGAGACCGCGAAGGCCGCCTGACCCTGCCCCGCGCCCCGCGCCTCCCGCACCCCCACCCCGTTCCCAGTAAGGAACCCCATGTCCAAGATCTCCACCCAGATGGAAAGCATCGCCATGGGCGATGTCCTGCGCACCGACTACCAGAAGTCGGTCGCGGAGTACTGGAACAAGGAGAAGGACCCCGTCAACATCAAGCTCGGCGAGGTCGACGGCCTCTACCACCACCACTACGGCCTCGGCGAGTGGGACCCCTCGGTCCTCGCCGGCCCGCCCGAGAACCGCGACCAGCGCATCATCGAGGAACTGCACCGCCTGGAGACCGCCCAGGCCGAGGTCCTCCTCGACCACCTCGGCGACATCACCCCCGACGACCACCTCCTGGACGCCGGTTCCGGCCGAGGCGGCACCAGCTTCATGGCCAACGCGCGCTTCGGCTGCCACGTCGACGGCGTCAGCATCTCCGAGCAGCAGGTCGGCTTCGCCAACGACCAGGCCAGGCACCGCGGGGTCACGGACAAGGTCCGCTTCCACTTCCGCAACATGCTCGACACCCGTCTGGAGACCGGATCGCGCCGGGCGATCTGGACCAACGAGACGACCATGTACGTCGACCTGTTCGAACTCTTCGCCGAGTTCTCCCGTCTGCTGGAGTACGGCGGCCGCTACGTCTGCATCACCGGCTGCTCCAACGACGTCACCGGCATGCGCTCCAAGGCGGTCAGCAGGATCGACGAGCACTACACCTGCAACATCCATCCGCGCAGCGAGTACTTCAGGGCACTGGCGGCGAGCAACCTGGTGCCGATCCAGGTGGTGGACCTGACCCCGGACACGATCCCGTACTGGGAACTGCGCGCCAAGTCCTCGCTCGCCACGGGCATCGAGGACCCGTTCCTCACCGCCTACAAGGAGGGCAGCTTCCACTACCTCCTCATCGCGGCCGACCGCATCTGAAACCAGGGCGCCTGCGTGGTGCCGTACGCGCGGGACGTGCGACACCACGCCCGGCGCGGGAGCCGGATCACGGGCCTGCCAAGCGCTTGCGGGGGTACCGAGTCACGTGTGGGAGAGGACATGAGAGCACATTGCCTTTGGGGCAAGGCCGTTGTCGTCGGCGGCAGCTATGCGGGACTCGTGACCGCACGCGTGCTGGCCGACTTCTTCCGCGAGGTCGTCCTCGTGGAACGGGATGCCGTCGACGAGGACACCGGCGCTCATCCGGGTGCTCCGCACGGCTACCAGGGGCACGCGATGCTGGCCAGGGGCGGTGAGATCCTGGAGCGGCTGTTCCCGGGACTGCGCGAAGAGCTGAGGGAAGCGGGGGCTCCGGTATTCGACTACGGAGAGGGCATCGACTTCCTGCTGCCCGTCGGGCTCGCGCCACGGCAGCGTACGGGCGTCCCGGTCCAGAGCTTCACCCGCGACGAGCTGGAACGCCGCCTGCGACGCAAGGTGCTCGCGCTTCCCCAGGTCACGCTGCTGCCGTCCACCAAGTGTACGGGCCTGACCCGGGACTTCGCGGGCCGTGTGAACGGCGTGAGGTGCCAGTCGCAGAGCGCGAAGCCCTTCCAACTGGCCGCCGATCTGGTCGTCGACGCCTCCGGTCGGTCCAGTTCCCTGGTGGACTGGCTGAACGACCTGGGGATCAGCGTGCCGCCCAAGCGGACCGTGCGGGCGAAGGTCACCTACACGTCGATGAACTTCGACCGGCCGGCGGAGGGCCACCCCGACCACCCCGACTACTACGTCGCCTATCAGATGCTGTTCGCTCCCAGTGTGCGCCGGGCCGGGGTCCTGCTCGCCGTGGAGCGCAGCCGGTGGACGTGCATGCTGTTCGGGTTCCACGACCAGCCGCCGACCGACGACGAGGGCTACCTGGCGTTCGCGAAGAGCCTGAACACGCCGCACCTGGCCGAACACATCGCCCGGCGCTCCGTCCAGGAGCCCACCCGTCGCTACACCAATGTCGACAACCAGTGGCGGCCCTTCCACGCCGTCCGGGACTGGCCGGACCGCCTCCTCGCCGTCGGCGACTCCGTCTGCGTCTTCAACCCCGTCTACGGCCAGGGCATGACGGTCGCCGCGATGGAGGCGGAGCTGCTGGAGCGCATGCTGAGGCGACGCGGCACGACCGGGCGGCTGGACGGCCTGGCGCGCGAATTCCAGAAGAAGGTGGGGCGTCTGCTCCTGCTTCCGTGGACGGTGTCCACCAACTCCGACCTGATGTGGACCCCGGACGGCCAGTCCCTCGCCGCGCGCTTCGCCCACTGGTACAACGTGCGTCTGTTCCACGTGGCGGTGCAGGACCCGGCCGTGTGGACGAGGTTCGTCCGGGTGGTGAACATGATGGCCTCACCGGCCCTGCTGTTCCATCCCTCGGTGGCCCTGAAGGTCCTGAAGCTCTCTTCCCGGCGTACGTGACGCATGCCGACCAGGCGGCGGGCAAGAGGGCGACGACGACGGCCGCGGCTCCGACCGGCTACCCCGCCTGTCCCATGCCCGCCGCGTTCGGCCAGCTCTGGGCGTTGGGCCAGCCTGTTGCCGGGGCCGGGGTCAGGCCGGTGGGCGGGGCCGGGGTGGCGGGGGCCGTCATGCCGCGTACCTGGGCGGCCGTGAGGCCACCGCGTGCCGGGACACCCGGCGGGGTGAGGCCGGCCGCCGGGACGGGGACGGGGGCCGGGACGGGCGCCGGGGCCGGAGCTGCGGGGACGGGGGCAGGCAGCGGCGGGGGGAAGGCGGCGGGGGCAGGAGCCGGTATCGGAGCCGGGACGGGAGCCGGGACCGGAACCGGAGCCGGAGCCGGGACCGGAGCCGGGATCTCTGCCGGCGGCTGCTGCATCGGCACCGCCTGGGCTGCCGCCGGCATCGGCATCCCGGCGCCGGGCGGCGGTACGGCGGCGGGGAGCGGCATGCCGGTGCCGGCGGCCGGGGCGGGAGCGGCGGGCATGGCCTGGGCCTGCGCGGCAAGCTCCGGCATGCCGCCCCCGTTGGTCTCGCTCATCAGCCGGTCCACCGCCGCCGTACCCGAGCTGTAGCTGGTCCCTGTGCCCAGCTCGGGTACGGCGGCTCCCCTCCTGGACCCGTAGAGCACCTGTTCCAGGCCGGACACCAGGCGACGCACGTCGACCTGGGGGCGCACCACGAGTCTCAGGAAGCGGCTGGACGAGCCGATCTTGTTGCCGCACTCGCGGACCAGGATCCGGTGCTCGGTGAGCATCCGGTCCCGGACCACCGTGCCCTCGGCGCCGACGGGCAGCCGTACGAAGAGGAAGTTCCCCTGGGACGGGTACACCGTCAGGCCCGGGAGTGCGGAGAGGTGGCTGGTCATCTCCAGGCGGTCACGGCGGACCTGCTGCAGGCTCTGGGCGTACTCGGTGCCGTGCTCCTTCAGCATGAACACCACGTGCTCGGCGAAGGAGTTGAGGTTCCACTTCGGGAGCATCGCCCGCACCTTGCCCGCGAGCGCCGGGTTCGCGACCAGGTAGCCGAAGCGGACGCCGTGCAGGCCGAAGTTCTTGCCGAGGCTGCGCAGCACGATGACGTTGGGGCGGAGCATGGCCTCCTGGACGACGCTCGGTTCGGCCTCCGCGTCGGCGAACTCCAGGAAGGACTCGTCGACGATCACCAGGTCGAGGTCCGTCATCGCGTCCATGAACTGGACGACCTGCTGTTTGCGCAGATAGCCGCCATCGGGGTTGTTCGGGTTGCAGATCACCGCCACGCGCGTGCCCCGGGTGCGGATGAAGTTCGCGTACTGGGCCAGGTCCAGCGCGAAGCCGCTCGCCTCCTGGAGCGGGAACATGTCGACCCGCTTGCCGGTCTCCATCGGCTGGTCGGTCCAGCGGCCGAAGGTCGGCACGGGGACCGCCAGGGACTCGCGGACCATGAGGTGGTCGATCCAGGTGATCAGCTCCGTGGACCCGTTGCCCATCGCCACGCACTGCGGGGGCAGCTGGAGGAGGCTGCACAGCTCGGCGGTGATGGTGTCGGCGCCGCTCGGGTAGTAGGTGATGATCTCGCGCAGCCGGGCCGCCAGCTCGTCGTACATGGCCGGGGTGGGGAAGTACGGGTTGCACGGGACGCAGAAGTCCACCGGGCCGGTTCCGTCGCCGCCCTCGCGCGTCAGCGCCGCCATGGAGGGGCTGTGCGCGGCGGTGCCGCGGAACAACGAGGTGACGTTGCCGGCCAAAGGGACCTCCGTTTCGGGTGGCCCGTGCGGGGGAGCACGGGCCACCCATCGATACGGAGGGGACGGCAGTGGCGTTCAACTCACCGGCCCTGTGAGCCGGTTCACGCCCCGAACGTGTGGATCGTCGTCGTCCGGTAGGTCTGCCCGGGCCGCAGCACGGTCGACGGGAAGTTCGCGTGGTTCGGCGAGTCCGGGAAGTGCTGGGTCTCCAGGCACAGGGCGTCGCCCTGACGGTAGGTGTGTCCGCCGGTGCCGGTGAGGGTGCCGTCGAGGAAGTTGCCGGAGTAGAACTGCAGGCCGGGCTGGTCGGTGGCGATCTTCAGGGTGCGGCCGGAGCGCGGGTCGCGCAGGGTCACCACATGTTCCGGGCGCTGCGTGATGCCCTTGTCGAGGACCCAGTTGTGGTCGTAGCCCTTGGCCTGCACCTGCTGGACGTGCCCGGCGCGGATGTCCCGGCCGATCGGCTTGGCGTGGCGGAAGTCGAACGGGGTGCCCGCGACCTCGGCCAGCTCGCCGGTCGGGATCAGGCCCGAGTCGGTGGGGGTGTAGCGGGAGGCGGCGATCCGGAGCTCGTGGTCCTCGATCGTGCCGCTGCCCTCGCCGGCCAGGTTCCAGTAGACGTGGCTGGTGAGGTTGACGATGGTCGCCCTGTCCGTGGTGGCCTCGTAGTCGATGCGCCACTCACCGTGCCGGGTGAGGGTGTACGTCACCTTCGCCTTGAGCGTGCCCGGGTAGCCCATCTCGCCGTCGACGCTGGTGTAGTGCAGGTGCAGGCCGACCTCGGAGCCGTCGGCGAACGGCTCGACGTCCCACACGTGCTTGTCGAAGCCCTGCTTGCCGCCGTGCAGGCTGTTCACGCCGTCGTTGACGGAGAGCTGGTAGCTCTTGCCGTCGAGCGTGAACCGGCCCTTGCCGATCCGGTTGCCGTACCGCCCGATCAGGGCGCCGAAGTACGGGCTCTTGGCGACGTAGTCGGCTATGTCGTCGAAGCCCGCGACGACGTTGGCGTAGTGGCCGCGGCGGTCGGGGACCTCCAGGGTCTGGACGATGCCGCCGTAGTTCAGGACCTTCAGCCGCGTGCCGCCGTTCTCCAGCGACCAGCGGTAGATCTTCGTGCCGTCGGCGAGCGTGCCGAACAGTTCCTTCACCGGCTTACGGCCCCCTGAGGTGGCGGACGCGGCCTGGGCACCCGCCGCGGCAGCGGCTGATGTCTGCGTCGAGCCGAGGGTGGTGGCGGCGATACCGGCCGCCGCGGCTCCAGCGATGACCGTGCGTCTGTTCAGTTCCATGGATGCGGCTCCCTGAGAGGAGGGGCCCCACCGGCTCTGTCCGGTGGGGCCCGATCTGACTTACGAACCGGACTTGCGCTTGTTCCACACGTCGAAGCCGACCGCCGCCAACAGGGCCAGGCCCTTGATGACCTGCTGCCAGTCGGTGCCGACGCTGAGGAGGTTCATGCCGTTGTTCAGCACGCCGAGGACGAGACCGCCGATGATGGCACCGAGCACGGTGCCGACACCGCCGCTCATGGAGGCACCGCCGATGAACGAGGAGGCGATGGCCTCCAGTTCGAAGCCGTCGCCCGCCTTCGGCGAGGCCGCGTTCAGACGGGCGGCGACCACCAGACCCGCCAGGGCCGCGAGCACGCCCATGTTCAGGAACACCTGGAAGGTGATGCGCTTGTCCTTCACGCCGGACAGCTTGGCCGCCGGCAGGTTGCCGCCGATGGCGTAGATGTGCCGGCCGAAGACCGAGTTGCGCATGACGTAGCCGTATCCGCCCACCAGGACACCGAGGATGATCAGGATGATCGGCGCGCCGTCGTAGCTGGCGAGCAGCATGGTGAGGGCGAGGACCGCGGCGACCAGCGCGACGAGCTTGAGCAGGAACAGCTTGAAGGGCACCACGTCGAGGGAGAACTCCTGCTGGCGGCGCCGGTCGCGCACCTCCTGCCAGACCACGGCGGCGATCAGGACGATGCCGAGGAGCAGGGTGAGGTTGTGGTAGTTGGTGTTCGGGCCGACCTCGGGCAGGAAGCCGTTGCCGATCTTCTGCAGGCCGTTCGGGAACGGGCCGAGGGTCTGGCCCTTGAGGAGGATCTCCGTCAGGCCGCGGAAGAGCAGCATCCCGGCGAGGGTGACGATGAACGACGGTATGCCGAAATACGCGATCAGGAAGCCCTGTACGGAGCCCGCCACCGCGCCCACCAGCAGGCACAGCACCAGGGCGACGGGCCACGCCACATGGTGCTGCACCGTCAGTACGGCCGCGAAGGCGCCCACGAACGCCGTGATCGAGCCGACCGACAGGTCGATGTGCCCGGCGATGATCACCAGCATCATGCCGATCGCGAGGATCAGGATGTAGCTGTTCTGCAGCACCAGGTTGGAGACGTTGCGCGGCAGCAGCAGGTCGCCGCCGGTCCAGAACTGGAAGAGGACGACGATCAGACCGAGCGCGATCAGCATGCCGTACTGGCGCATGTTGCGGCGCAGGCCGCCGAGCACCAGCCGCAACAGGCCCTCGCCGGCGGCCGGTCCGCCCTTGCCCGGCGGCGCGGCCGCCGGGGTCTTGTCGGTGACGTCCGTGCTCATCGGGTTACCTCTTTGTCCTTCGTCATCTGGCGCATCAGCACTTCCTGCGTGGCCTCGGCCCGCGGCACCTCACCGGTCAGCCGTCCCGCGGCCATCGTGTAGATGCGGTCGCACATGCCGAGCAGCTCCGGCAGCTCCGAGGAGATGAAGACGACCGCCTTGCCCTGGGCGGCCAGTTGGTCGATGACCGTGTAGATCTCGTACTTGGCACCCACGTCGATGCCGCGGGTGGGCTCGTCCAGGATCAGCACGTCCGGACCCGCGAAGATCCACTTGCTGAGGACGACCTTCTGCTGGTTGCCGCCGGACAGCTTGCCCACCGGCTCGAACACCGTCGGTGCCTTGATGTTCATGGACGTGCGGAAGCCCTCGGAGACCTGCCGCTCCGCCTGCTCGTCCACCACACCCCGCTTGGCGACCTTCTTCAGCGCGGTAAGCGAGATGTTGCGGTTGATGGTGTCGATGAGGTTGAGGCCGTAGTGCTTGCGGTCCTCGGTGACGTACGCGATGCCGTGCTCCACCGCCTCCGCGACGGTCTTCGTACGGATCTCCGTGCCGTCCTTGAGGACCGTGCCGCCCGCGTACCGGCCGTAGGTGCGGCCGAAGACGCTCATCGCGAGTTCGGTGCGGCCGGCGCCCATCAGGCCCGCGATGCCGACGATCTCGCCCCGCCGGACGCTGAGCGAGACGTCGTCCACGACCTTGCGCTGCTGGTCGATGGGGTGGCGGACGGTCCAGTTGCGGATCTCCAGCGCGGGGGCCGCACCCTCCTCCGGCTGGTGCGGGGTGCGCTCGGGGAAGCGGTGGTCGAGGTCGCGGCCCACCATGCCGCTGATGATCCGGTCCTCGGTGGTCTCCGCCGCCTTCACGTCGAGCGTCTCGATGGACCGCCCGTCGCGGATGATCGTCACCGAGTCGGCGACCCGGCGGATCTCGTTGAGTTTGTGGGAGATGATGATCGAGGTGATGCCCTGGTTCTTCAGCTCCAGGATCAGGTCGAGGAGTTTGCCGCTGTCCTCGTCGTTCAGGGCCGCCGTCGGCTCGTCGAGGATGAGCAGCTTCACCTCCTTCGACAGCGCCTTGGCGATCTCCACGAGCTGCTGCTTGCCCACGCCGATGTCGGCGACGCGGGTCTCCGGGTGCTCGTCGAGACCGACCCGGCGCAGCAGTTCGGTGGCGTGGCGCAGCGTCTCGCGCCAGTTGATGAGTCCGCGCGTGGCGTGTTCGTTGCCGAGGAAGATGTTCTCCGCGATGGAGAGGTACGGCACCAGCGCCAGCTCCTGGTGGATGATGACGATGCCGTGCTGCTCGCTCGCCCGGATGTCCCTGAACCGGCAGAGCTCCCCCTCGAAGAGGATCTCGCCCTCGTAGGTGCCGTGCGGATGGACGCCGGAGAGCACCTTCATCAGGGTCGACTTGCCGGCGCCGTTCTCCCCGCAGATGGCGTGGACCTCGCCCTGCCGGACGGTCAGGGTGACGTCCGACAGCGCTTTGACACCGGGAAAGGTCTTGACGATCGAGCGCATTTCCAGGACGGGTCCCGCCATGGTCGTGCCTTCCAATCCGTAGGGGGCGGGCGCTTACTTGAGCTCGGACTCGGTGTAGTAGCCGCCGTCCACCAGCACCTGCTTGTAATTGGTCTTGTCGACGCTGACCGGCTGGAGCAGGTAGGCGGGCACGACCTTGCTGCCGTTGTTGTATGTCTTGGTGTCGTTGACCTGCGGCTTCTTGCCCTTCAGGGCGTCGTCCACCATGGTCGAGGCGACCTTGGCGAGCTGCCGGGTGTCCTTGTAGACGGTCTGTGTCTGCTGCCCGGCGATGATCGACTTGACCGAGGCGAGCTCGGCGTCCTGGCCGGTGATGACCGGCAGCGGGTTGCTGCCGGAGCCGTAGCCGTCCGACTTGAGCGCGGACAGGATGCCGATGGAGATGCCGTCGTACGGCGAGAGCACCGCGTCGACCCGGCCGCTCTTGTAGGACGAGGTGAGGATGTCCTCCATGCGCTTCTGCGCGGTGGTGCCGTCCCAGCGCAGCGTCGTGACCTGGTTGAGCTGGGTCTGCCCGGACTTGACCACCAGCTGCTTCTTGTCCATGTACGGCTTGAGCACGCTCATGGCGCCGTTGAAGAAGTACTTGGTGTTGTTGTCGTCGTTCGAGCCCGCGAACAGCTCGATGTCGAACGGGCCCTTCTTGCCGGCGTCCAGGCCGAGCTTGTGCACGATGTAGGTGGCCTGGAGGACGCCGACCTTCTCGTTGTCGAAGGAGGCGTAGTAGTCGACGTTCGGGGTGCCGAGGATCAACCGGTCGTAGGCGATCACCGGGATGTTCGCCTGGTGCGCCTCCTGGAGCACGTTGTTCAGCGACTTGTTGTCGATCGCCGCGACGATCAGGCCCTTGACGCCCTGTGTGATCATGTTCTCGATCTGCGAGACCTGGGTGCTCGGGTCGTCCTCGCCGTAGACCAGCTTGGTCTTGTAGCCCATGGACTGCAGGTTCTTCACGACGTTGTTGCCGTCGTTGATCCACCGCTCGGAGGATTTCGTCGGCATGGCGATGCCGATGGTGGCGCCCTTGACGTCACCGGTCTTCTCCTTGCTGCCGCCCGAGCTGCTCTGCCCGCAGGCGGTCAGGGTGAGGGCGAGCGAGGCTGCTCCGGATATCGCGGCGAGTGCGGCTCTGCGGTTGCGCATGGTGATCCGTCCTTGGTCTTCTCGGTCGTCTCGTCGTTGAGGGGTCACACGGTGATGGGGAAGCGGTTGAGCGGTCCGGGCAGTCGCGAGCCGAGCGGCGCCATGTCGCCGTCCGCGCCGTGCCGGGCGAGCAGGTCCAGGGCGAGGCGGCCGCGCCGCACCCGCTCCCGGGCGGTGTCCAGGGTCACGTCCCTGAGGTGGGTGCCCCACGGGTAGATGCCGGGTGCCTTGGACAGGCCGAACTTCAGGTAGAGCGGGGCGCCGCGCCGGATCAGCTCGGCGACCTCGTACATCCGCACGTAGCCGCCGAGGTCGTCGGGGGCCTCGATGTACATGTCCATGGGAGCGGCGGACACCCGCCGGATCTCGGTGAGGTGATCCAGCGTCAGATCGCTGGGCACGTTGACCGAGTCGGCGCCGAGCCGCTCGAAGACGGCGTACGAGGCCGGGTTGACGGGGCCGATGAGCGCCGAGACCTTCAGCGTGGTGCCGGCCGGGATGATCCCGGCCTCGCGGGCGCGGTGCAGGGTCCACAGCACGCCCTCGTCGGCGACCAGCAGGCACCTGACGCCCAACTCCGTGGCCCGTACGGCGTCTTCGACGCACCCGGCGATCGCGTCGTGGCCTCGTGCGCGCAGTCCGGCCCCCCGCGAGTCGGAGCGCACCGAGCCGCCGATGTCCCAGGTGCCGCGCGGGCCGGTGAACAGGCAGAGTTCGATGTCGCGTGCGGCGGTGGCCTCGACCATCTCGGTGATCTCGGCGTCGGTGAGCATCCACACGCCGCTGCCCTGGCTGATCCGGTGGATCGGCACATCGAGGCGTGAGGCCTCCTTCAGGACGACCGCCAGCGCTTCGGGACCCTCGCACGAGGGGATCTCGGTGCGCCAGCGGCCGCCGCCCGGGAAGGTGTGGGCGGAGGCGTCGGCGGGGTCGAGGGCGGGCGCACTCAGGCCGAGGGCGGTGAGCGCCTGCTCACCGGGTCGGCGGGCCGCCGTGGCGGAAGCGTCGGTCGTCACAAGCTGTCCTTCGTGTCGAGACGTTCGAGATATCGGACGAGGTTCGCGGCTCGGAGCGAACTACGGCCCCGGGGGTGCTGCGAAAAGAGCGGGCGTGGTGGTACGCCGGTCAGGGCGCCGTCAGGTCACGCCCTGACCGGCGTACGTCTTCAGGGACGGAGCAGCACCTTGCCCACCTTCGGATCACCCGCCCCGACCAGCTCGATGGCCTGCGGGAACTCGATCAGCGGCAGCTCGTGCGTGACCAGCGGCAGCGGGTGGAGCAGTCCGGCGCCGAACACCCGCACGGTGTGCGCCCAGGCGTCCGGCGGCGCCCCGAAGACGGTGTGCACCTCCAGCTGCCGTACGACGA
Organism: Streptomyces sp. NPDC001093; assembly: GCF_040298985.1. NCBI lineage: Bacteria > Bacillati > Actinomycetota > Actinomycetes > Kitasatosporales > Streptomycetaceae > Streptomyces > Streptomyces sp. NPDC001093. The sequence continues at coordinate 22,210 of NZ_JBEPBF010000038.1, forward strand.
GATCGGTCGGGTCGAGCCCGTCCGCGCCCGGCGCCGGGATCCCGGTCAGGACCAGCCGTCCGCCGCGCCGGAGCAGCGAAGCGGCGGTCCGCGCGGCGGAGGCGGACCCGGCGGTCTCGACGACGACGTCGAAGTCGTCCGGAAGCTCCTGGTCCTTCAGCCGGAAGTCGCTCGCCCCGAACTGCCGGGAGAGCGCCTCCCGGTCGTTCCTGGTCCCCACGACGAGCAGCTCCGCCGGCGAGACGGCCTTCAGGAACTGCACGGCGAACATCCCGAGCGTGCCCGTGCCGACCACCGCGACCCGCTCGCCAGGCAGGGCGCGGGCCTTCAGCGCGGCGGCCGCGACGCAGGCGGCCGGCTCCAGCAGGGCGGCGGCGGTGAGGTCGGCGTCGTCCGGCAGGACGTGCAGCAGCCGGGCCGGGAGGGTCAGCGTGGCGGCCATGGCGCCCGGCTGGGTGAACCCGGTCTCCTCGTAGCCGTCGGTGCACAGGGTGGTCTCGCCCGCGTGGCAGCGGTCGCACACCTGGCAGTTGCGGAATCCCTCGCCGACCACCTTGCGGCCTACGAGCCCCGCCGGCACCCCGGCGCCCACCTCCGACACCGTCCCCGACCACTCGTGGCCGGGGGTGAGCGGGTAACGGACGTACCCCTCGGGCCGGTTGCCCTGGTACACCTCGCGGTCGCTGCCGCAGATGCCGACCGCGTGCACGGTCACCAGCGCCTCGCCGGGACCGGGTTCGCGCGGCGTGTGCGGCACGAGCCGGTGCCGGCCCGGGGCCTCGACGACGACGGCGGTGCTCACTTGGTCCCCTTCGGCCTGCGCTGCTCCCAGCCCTCGGCCCACAGGTCGAACCGGGCCTGCTGCTGCGGGAACTCGGCGGCCGCGTCCACGTCCAGCTCGACGCCGAGACCGGGCGCGTCGGACAGGTGGAAGTAGCCGTCCACCACCTGCGGCGCCCCCTTGACCACCTTCTTGATCTCCGCGTCCGCGAAGTCGTTGAAGTGCTCAAGGATCTTGAAGTTCGGGGAGGTGAAGCCGACCTGGAGGGAGGCGGCGGTGAGCACCGGCCCGCCGACGTTGTGCGGCGCGACCAGCATGTAGTGCGTCTCGGCGGTCGCGGCGAGCTTGCGGGTCTCCCAGATGCCGCCGATGTGACCGACGTCGGGCTGGATGATGTCCACGGCCTGGCTGTCGAACAGCTCGCGGAACTCGATCCGGTCGTGGATCCGCTCACCGGTGGCGACCGGGATGTCCACCTTGGCCGCGACCTTCTCCAGCGCCTTCAGGTTCTCCGGCGGCACCGGCTCCTCCAGCCAGGCCGGCCGATAGGGCGCCAGCTCCTTGGCCAGCCGGACGGCGGTGGCGGGGGAGAAGCGGCCGTGCATCTCCAGCATCAGCTCGGCGTCCGGGCCGATCGCGTCCCGTACGGCCTCGATGAGGGAGACGGCGTACAGGCTCTCCTGGTGGTCCAGCTCGAAGTGCCCGGTGCCGAACGGGTCGATCTTCAGCGCCCGGTAACCGCGCTCCATGACCTGCTGCGCGGCCTTGTGGTAGGCCTCCGGCGTTCGCTCGGTCGTGTACCACCCGTTGGCGTACGCCTTGACCCGGTCCGTCACCTTGCCGCCGAGCAGCTGCCACACCGGCACGCCCAGCGCCTTGCCCTTGATGTCCCAGCAGGCCATCTCGACGACCGCGATGCCGGACATGACGATCTCACCCGCACGGCCGTAGTCGCCGTACTTCATCCGGCGGACGAGGTCCTCGACCGCGAACGGATCCGAGCCGAGAATGTGATTGGCCTGGGCCTCCCGCAGATAGCCGATCAGCGCGTCGGTGTGACCGAGCATCCGGGTCTCGCCGACTCCCGTGATCCCCTCGTCGGTGTGCACCTGGACGTAGGTCAGGTTGCGCCACGGCGTGCCGACCACGTGTGTGCTGATTCCGGTGATGCGCACGGCAGTTGCCCCTCAGCTGTTCGAGATTTCGTCACACGTTCGAAATGCTGGCGTGACAGTAAGGACGAGGCGGTAGGGGTGTCAATGGGTCGAACAGGTAACGGTTTCGGCAAGCCTTTCGAGAATTCTTTCGCTTTCTACGAAACCTTCACAGCGGCACCTAGGAACGTGACCGATGGGGAATCTAGTCTTCCGGCGTCATGGACTACTGCCACCCGTGCCAACGGCACCTCAACGGCGCCCTGGCCTGCCCCGGGTGCGGAACTCCGGCACGCGCCGTCGCAGAAGCGCCGGCCGCGTACGCGCGCGCGGGCACGGGTGAGACGCAGGGGTACGGCGTTCCCCAGCCGTACGGGTCCCCTCAGTACGACTCTCAGCAGTACTCCCAGCAGTACGGGTCCCCGGAGTACCGCGTCCCCCATCAGTACGAGCCGGCCGGCCCGGAACAGGCGGCGTGGGCGGAGGAACGGGAGCAGCACGAGAACTGGGTCCCCGGGACCGAGTCCGAGCCCGCCACCGAGGCGGAGGCCGCAGCCGACAGCGAACCTGAGCCCGACCCCGAGTCGGAACCCGGTGGCAGGGCCGCGCGGCGCCGGACGCGCGGCGGCACCGCCGTGGGCCCCGCCGAGGCCGACGCCAGCCGCCGCGACCGCAAGGCCGCCGCGCACCGGCGCCGACGCCGCCGTACCGTGCTGATCACCGCGGGGTTCGTGCTGGCCGCGGGCAGCCTCGGCCTCGCCGAACTCGGCACGGACGCGCCGTTCTCGCCCTTCTCCAGCGGACAGCCGGACTCCGCCGCGAACACCGCGGCCGACGGCGGCACCTCCTCCGCGTCCCCCGGCGCCACGGCCTCCGACACCTCCGGCGCGGCTCCCGGCTCGGCCTCCCCGGACGCCTCCGCGTCCGCCTCCAAGTCCCCGAAGGACAAGCACTCCAAGTCGCCCGACGCCAAGAACACCGACAAGGCGACGCAGACCGCCGCGACGGGCTCCGGCGCCACCCACGCGGCCCCGGCGCCCACCGCCACCTCCCGGCCCACCTCCACCCCCACCAGCGCCCCGACGAGCTCACCCCCCTCCCCGACACCCTCCCCGACCAAGACCTGCACCCGCTTCCTGTGGTGGTGCAGCTGACCCCGACCGCAGACCCCCCGCGGCCTTGTCCGTACCGGCGCGCCTGAGCCCTGCGCGTCCGCCCTGCGGGACGGCGTCGCCCCGGCCATGGGCGGTCGGCGCGGCCGACTCCGGCCGGTGCGTCGCGGGGAGCGGCGGCACCATCTCCGCCCTTTGCGCCCGCCCGCCGACTTCCGCGGCCCTTTCCGCGGCGGTCTGCCTGAGCCCTGCGCATCCGCGCGCTGCGTCCGCCGTGCGGGGCGGCGTCGAACCGGGCCATGCTCGGCCGGACCTGGGCGTCCGCGCGCCACCCCCGCGCCATCCGCCATCCGGGGCAGCTGTGACACCCATGGGGGTTCGCGTCGGTTGAGTCGAACGGGTACATCGCGCCGTACCGGTCTCGGGAACGCCCGGAGCGGGAACGGGCGTTGTAGAGGGGGAGCAGCGAGCAGCGGCTCAGTTGAGGAGAGCGGATGACGCAGCAGATCACCGTCCACGGCACGGTCGCCGAGGGCTTCGAGGCGGTGCGCGAGGAGTTCGCCGCCTTCGTCGCCGGGGAACGCGACGACTACGAGGGCCAGTTGTGCGCCTACGTGCACGGGCGGCAGGTCGTCGACCTGTGGGCGGGCGCGGAGGCGGACTCGCTGTACGGCGTGTTCTCGTCCACCAAGGGCGCCGCACACCTGGTGGTCGCGCTCCTGGTGCAGGACGGCACGCTGGAGCTGGACCGCAAAGTGACCTACTACTGGCCGGAGTTCGGCGCCGAGGGCAAGGGCGCGGTGACCCTGAGGGACCTGCTGGCGCACCGCGCGGGGCTGGTCGGGATCGACGCCGGGTTCTCCGCCGAGGAGATGGCCGACGACCGGGCGATGGCCGAACGGCTCGCCGACCAGAAGCCGTTCTGGCGACCGGGCACGGCGTTCGGCTACCACGCGCTCGTGATCGGCGCGCTCACCGGCGAGGTGGTCCGCCGGGCCACGGGCCGCACCCTTCAGGAGGTGTACGAGGAGCGGGTGCGCGCGCCGTACGGCATCGACTTCTTCCTGGGCCTGCCCGAATCCGGGGAACCCCGCTTCCGCCCGGTGCAGCCGATGCTCCCGACCCCCGAGCAGCAGGCCCTGCTGGACGCCCAGCCGACCGGCCCGCACACCTTGACCTCGATCGCCTTCAACACGCACGTCCCGGAGCCGGGCACACCGGCGGACTACGCCAACTCCCGTCTGGTACGGGCCAAGGGACCGGCGTCGGCGGGAGGCGTCGCCTCCGCGCGGGGACTCGCCAAGATGTACGCGGCGGCGATCAGCGAGCTGGACGACCGGCCACCGCTGCTGAAGCCGGACACGGTCGCCGAGGTCGGCCAGATCCACTCCGTGGGCTACGACCTGGTGGCCCGCGCCCACAAGTCGTACGGCCTCGGCTTCCAGGCCACCGCCGACATGTGGCACCCGGTCCTGGGCGCCGGCGCCTTCGGCCACAGCGGTGCGGGCGGCAGCCAGGCCTTCGCCGATCCGCGCAGTGGTCTGGCGTACGGCTATACGCGTCGCCGGATGGCGTTTCCGGGCGGAGCGGCACCGGAGAACAGCAGACTGACGGCCGCCGCGCGCCGGGCGGCACTGGCGCGCGACTGAACGTAGTCACGGTGCATCCCGGCGTACCGCCGTAGAGCGTCCAGAACTGGTCCAGGTCGGCGAAGAGGTCAAGTAATGCCACTGACCCAAGCCGGGCTCAGTGCGGGAAGGCCCGGGGTTGCCGCTGCCGGGGCAGCTTCTCGCGGAAACCGGAGATGGCGGAGCTGATCTGGCGCATCAGAACCGTGTCCTCCAGCCGGTCGAGGTAGAGGTTCGCGCGCGCCAGGGCGGGCAGGTCGACACAGAAGTACAGTGCCATCAGCGGGTTGACGAACAGCTCGCTGCCACGGGTACGCTCGGTGAACCGTACGTCGCCGAACTCCCCTCGCACGGCGGCGGCGACGGACCCGTGGACGATGCTCGGATGACTCGCATGGCTGCGCTGGGCATCGGCCACCGCGTCGAGATAGGCGGCACCCTCAACGCTCTCGCGAGGCAGCGAGAACGCGCCCAGATACCCGTCGGCGCGGTCCAGAGCGGCCAGGTTCTCCAGCGCCAGTGAGTGGTTGACGCCGTGGTAGGCGTCCACGCCGAAGCCCACGCAGGCCACGAGCCGGTGCGGGACCTCGTCCAGGCCGGCGACGGCTGCCAGGCTGGCCATGTCCTCCTCCGGAGTGCCGAGCCCGTGCTCGTCCCCGCGCATGAGGATGTCGGTCCCGCCGTCCACCAGTACGACAGCGTCCACGCCGCCCAAGTGATCCAGCAGGGCCCGGTAGGCGGCGCGCAGCGGCTGGACACCCGTGAGGGGGAAGGCGTACACGGTGTCGGGCAGTTGCCGCGAGTGGAGCCAGCGGGCGAGGGAGCGCTCGGGGAAGTAGTCGCCACGCAGTGGGGTGTCCGGGCGGACGGCGGCGACGTCTTCCGCGACCCAGGAGTCCAGGTCCAGGCCGTACAGCTCGGAAAAAGACAGGCTGGCCAGGTGGACCTCGGCACCGGCCGACCGCAGCGCGAGGGCCAGGGGCAAGCCGGCGTAGACGTCGAAGCCCCCGCCCGCACCGGCGACGAGGATCCGGCGCGCCTCGCGCAGGCGGCTGAAGAAGACGGGCTCACGGAGGGAGAACACCACCCGACCCTAACAACGCCCCGGTACGGGAAACCCAGACGTCGATCAACGCGGCAGCCGCACCCCACGTCCAGGGGTGCGGCTGCCGCTGTGAGCAACGACGTAGCTCAGGCCAGCGTCACGGTGATGTTCCCCCGCGTCGCCTTCGAGTACGGGCACACCTGGTGGGCCTTCTCGACCAGCTCCCGGGCCGCCTCGGCGGAAACGTGGGGAATGTTCGCCGAGATCTCCACGATGATCCCGAACCCGTCGTCGTTCTTGCCGATTCCGACCTTCGCGGTGACGGTCGCCCCGGAGACATCGGCCCCCTCGGCCCGGGCGACAACGCCCAGCGCGCCCTGGAAGCAGGCGGAGTATCCCGCGGCGAACAGCTGCTCCGGGTTGGTGCCGGCGCCGTTGCCGCCCATCTCCTTGGGCGGGTTGACGACGACGTCGAGTCGGCCGTCGTCCGTGGCGACCCGGCCGTCGCGGCCGTTCTCGGCGGTGGCGACGGCGGTGTACAGGACGTCGGACTGCGTGATGGGCATGCGGTGGTCCTCCTCCTCGGTCCGCCGCGACTCGCGCCCACGATCGACGACGGAATTCGGAAAGAAGTTACCGCATGCCGGAAACGACGGGGAAGGCCTGCCCGGGCCTCAGAGCTTGACGATCATCTTGCCGACGTTGTCGCCGCGCAGGACCCCGAGGAACGCCTCCAGGTTGTTCTCGATGCCCTCGACGACCGTCTCGCGGTACTTCAGCTCGCCCGAGGCGACCCACGGCCCGACCTTCTGGACGAACTCGGGCTGCAGGTCGTAGTGGTCGCCGACCAGGAAGCCCTCGATGCGGCCCCGGGTCTGGATGAGCCGGGCGAGGTTCCTCGGTCCCGGCGCGGGCTCGGTGTTGTTGTAGACCGAGATCATGCCGCAGACGGCGATCCGGCCGCCCTGGTTCAGCGAACCGATCGCGGCCTCCAGGTGGTCGCCGCCGACGTTGTCGAAATACACGTCGATGCCGTCCGGCGCGGCCTCGCGCAGCTGCTCGCTCACGGGGCCGTTCTTGTAGTTGAACGCGGCGTCGAAGCCGTACTCCTCGACCAGCAGCTTGACCTTCTCGTCGGAACCGGCCGAGCCGATGACCCGCGAGGCGCCCATGAGCTTGGCGAGCTGGCCGACCTGGCTGCCGACGGCGCCTGCCGCGCCGGACACGAAGACGATGTCGCCCTCCTTGAAGGAGGCGGTGCGCAGCAGGCCGGCGTAGGCGGTCAGGCCGGTCATGCCGAGGACGCCGAGGTACGTCGAGAGGGGCGCCGCCCCGGGGTCGACCTTGACGGCGTTCTTGGCGTCCATGGCCGCGTACTCGCGCCAGCCGAAGAAGTGCAGGACGTGGTCGCCGACGGCGATGCCCTGGGCGTTGGACTCGATCACCTCGCCGACCGCGCCGCCCTGCATGACCTTGCCCAGCTCGAAGGGGGCGGCGTACGACTTCGCGGCACTCATTCGGCCGCGCATGTACGGGTCCACGGAGAGGTACTTGTTCCGCACCAGCACCTGGCCCTCGCCGGGTGTCGGCACCGGGGTCTCGACGAGCGCGAAGTCCTCCGGCTTCGGCCAGCCCACGGGACGGCTGAGCAGGTGCCACTCGCGGTTGATCATGACAGCGCCTTTCCTTGCTTCGGAGCCTGATTACTTCAGAACCTGAAACAACCATGCGCTTCAATATTTCAGGATGTCAAGTAACACGGTATCCTGCTGGGCATGGCCACACCACCGAAGACCCACCGCCCCGACGCCCTCACGATGGAGGTCGTCGAACTCATCGGGGACGTCGTGGCCCGCTTCTACGCGGACTACGAGGAAGCAGCGGGCGAGCACACCCTGACCGGCCCCCAGGCCCGGCTCCTCAGCCTGCTCTCCGTGGAGCCGCTGCCCATGCGCAAGCTGGCGCAGAAGCTGAAGTGCGAGCCGTCGAACGTCACGGGCATAGTGGACCGCCTGGAGTCCCGGGGGCTGGTCGAGCGCCGCCCCGACCCGGACGACCGCCGGGTCAAGGTGGCCGCCGCCACCGAGGAGGGCGTGCGGGTGGCCCGGGACCTGCGCGAGGGGCTGCACTTCGCACGCGAGCCCCTGGCCGGGCTGTCGGAGGAGGAGCGGCGCTCCCTGCGCGACCTGCTGCGCCGGATGCTGGCCGGCTGAAAGTCGGTAGAGTTCCCGCCATGCGTGATCTCGGGGTGGGGTTCGGTCATCTGCTGAAGGGCCAGCGCTGGGTGGCCCGGCACGGCAGGAGTTACGGCTTCGGGCTGCTGCCCGGGCTGATCGCCCTGGTGCTCTACGTGGCGGCGCTGGTCGCGCTCGCGGTGTGGGGCGAGGACGCGGTCACCTGGGCGACGCCGTTCGCGGACCACTGGTCCAGCCCTTGGCAGGGCCTGTTCCGCGGCTTCCTCACGGCCGTCCTCTTCGCGCTCGGGCTGCTGCTGGCCGTCCTGACGTTCACCGCCGTCGCGCTGCTGATCGGCCAGCCCTTCTACGAGAACCTGTCGGAGAAGGTCGACGCCGACGTCTCTCCCGACGGCACCGCCCCGCGGTCGGAGCTGCCGCTGTGGCGCGAGCTGTGGATCTCGGCCCGGGACAGCGTGCGGATCCTGGTGCGGGCCGCGCTGTGGGGCGTGTTGCTCTTCGCCCTCGGCTTCGTGCCGTTCGTCGGGCAGACCGCCGTCCCCGTGCTCGGCTTCTTCGTCACCGGTTTCTTCCTCACCGAGGAGCTCACCGCCGTCGCCCTCCAGCGCCGAGGCGTCGAACTGCGCGCCCGGCTCGCCCTGCTCCGCTCCCGCAAGACGTTGGTCTGGGGCTTCGGTACGCCCCTGGGCGTGGCCTTCCTGGTCCCGTTCGTCGCGGTGTTCCTGATGCCGGGCGCGGTCGCGGGCGCGACACTGCTCGCGCGGGAGCTGCTGGGGGAGGAGAGCGAGGAGGACGACTCCACGACCGACGCCGACGGTACGGTGCCGACCCGTCAGGCCGGTTGAGGCCGCACGCGGCTGCGGACCCGGGGCGTCTTCGAGGCGATCGACGCGCTGCTTGGAGGTCGTGGCGGCCGTACGACCCTCGTGAGACGAACCGCTCTCAGTCCGCCGGCTCGCCCAGCAGCCCCAGGAAGTCCCGGAACGCCCCCGGCATGTCCACCGCCTCCGGATCCAGCAGCCACTGGTACTGCAACCCGTCCATCACCGCCACGAGCAGCGGAGCGGTGCGCTCGGGGGTGAGTCCGTTCGGCAGGCGGTCGCCGTACTCGGCGCGCAGCACCGTCGCCATGGACTCCCGCACCCGCGCGTACCGCTCGGTGAAGTACGAACGCGCCGGATGTCCCTCCGTCACGCTCTCGCCGAGCAGCGCGGAGAACGTCTGGATGATCGCCGGCCGCATCGCGTTGTACTCCACCAGCGAGGCCAGCAGGTCCACCCGCCACCGCGTGTCCGGCAGCGCGTCCCACCGGTCCCGCTCCTGGAGCACGGCCACCAGCAGGGCGTCCTTCGTGGGGAAGTAGTGCAGCAGCCCCTGCTGGGTGAGGCCGACGCGCTCGGCCACGGCGGCGAGGCTCGCCCCCCGGTAACCGCGCTCGGCGATCACCTCCAGGGCCGCCCCGACGATCTCCGCGCGCCGCTCCTCGCTCCTGACCCTCGCGTTCATGACGACACCGTACGGCATCCGCACTCCCCAAAAATAACGGCAAGATAACGAAACCTACCGCTCTACAGGTAACGGATGCACGATGGGAGGCACCTGCACGGACACGGACGTCAACGAGGAGGCACCGCCATGGCGGGACCCCAGCCCACCCCGGCCGACACGGCCCGCGAGGCGGTCGTCGAGGCCGCTCTCGGCAAGCTCGACCTGGACGCCAAGGCACGGCTGCTGGCCGGCCAGGACATGTGGACCCTGCCCGCCCTGCCGCAGATCGGGCTCGCGTCCCTGGTCATGTCCGACGGCCCGATCGGCGTCCGGGGCGTGCGCTGGACCGCCGACGACCCCTCCGTCGCCCTGCCCTCGCCGACCGCGCTCGCCGCCACCTGGGACCCCGAACTCGCCCGCCGTGCAGGCGTCCTGCTCGCCCAGGAGGCCCGCCGCAAGGGCGTGCACGTGCTCCTCGCGCCGACCGTGAACCTGCACCGCTCCCCGCTCGGCGGCCGCCACTTCGAGTGCTACAGCGAGGACCCGTACCTGACCGGTGTCATCGGCACCGGCTATGTCACCGGCGTCCAGTCCGGCGGAGTCGGCACCACCGTCAAGCACTTCGTCGCCAACGACGCCGAGACCGACCGCTTCACCGTGAACAACCTGGTCTCCGAGCGCGCCCTGCGCGAGCTGTACCTCGCCCCGTTCGAGGCCATCGTCGAGAACGCCCGTCCCTGGGGCGTCATGACCGCCTACAACACGGTCAACGGCACGACGATGACGGAGCACCACCACCTGGTCAACGAAGTCCTGCGCGGCGAATGGGGCTTCGACGGCTTCAACGTCTCCGACTGGATGGCCGCCCGGGACACGGTCGGCGCCGTCAACGGCGGGCTGGACGTCGCCATGCCCGGGCCGCGCACCGTCTACGGCGACGCCCTCGCGCAGGCCGTCCGGGACGGCGAGGTCGCCGAGGCCACCGTCGACGCGGCCGTACGGCGTGTCCTGCGCCTCGCCGCCCGCGTCGGCATCCTCGACGGTGCCGAACCCGTCGTACCCGAGCCGCCCGCCCCCGTCGACGGCGAGGCGCTGGCCCGCGAGATCGCCCGCCGCTCCTTCGTCCTCCTCCGCAACGAGAACGCCGCCCTGCCCCTGAAGCCGCACGGCACGGTGGCCCTGATCGGTGCCGCCGCCCGCGACGCCCGCGTCCTCGGCGGCGGCTCCGCCACCGTCTTCCCGGCCCGGATCGTCTCCCCGCTGGACGGCCTCACCGCAGCCCTCCCCGAGGGCACCCTCGCCCACGCCGTCGGCGCCGACCCGGCCACCGAACTCGCCGTGGCCGACCAGGGGTTCAGCCTCGAGGCCCGCTGCCGCGACACCGACGGCAAGGTCATCGGCACCCGGTCGGCCCCGAACGGCCTGATCCAGTGGATGGGTTCGGACCTCCCCGAAGGCGTCACCCACGACACCCTGCACACCGTCGAGCTGACCGGTACCTTCACCCCGCGCGCGACCGGCCCGCACACCTTCGGCGTCAAGGGCATGGGCGCCTTCACCCTCACCGTCGACGGCACCACGTACTTCGACGACGTCCAGCGCCCCGGCAAGGACGACCCCTTCGAGGCCTTCTTCGGCGCCCCCGTACCCCGCGCCCAGGCCGAACTCACCGCCGGCGAACCGGTCGAGGTCTCCCTCACGTACGTCGTCCAGCTCCCCGACGACATCCCGATGAAGGTCGTCACCTTCGCGCTCGCCCACGCCGAGCCGCAGCGCGACGCCGACGAGCTGATCGCCGAGGCCGCCCGCGTGGCGCGGAACGCCGACACGGCCGTCGTCATGGTCGCCACCACCGACCGCGTCGAGTCCGAGGGCTTCGACCGTACCGACCTGAGGCTCCCCGGCCGCCAGGACGACCTGGTCCGCGCGGTCGCCGCCGCCAACCCTCGCACGGTCGTGGTCGTCAACTCCGGCTCCCCGGTGGAACTGCCCTGGCGCGAGGAGGTCGCCGCCGTCCTGCTCAGCTGGTTCCCCGGCCAGGAGGGCGGCGCCGCCCTGGCCGACGTCCTCACCGGTGCCCACGAGCCCGGCGGCCGGCTCCCCACCACCTGGGGCTCCCTCACCGACGCCCCGGTCACCCAGGTCGTGCCCACCGGCGGTGAACTGGCCTACACGGAGGACGTGTTCATCGGCTACCGCGCCTGGGAGAAGGCCGGCCGCACCCCGTCCTACCCCTTCGGCCACGGCCTCGGCTACACCGACTGGACCTACGAGTCCCTGGACGTCGACGGCACCACCGCGCGCATCCGCCTCCGCAACACCGGCGAGCGGCCCGGCCGCGAGGTCGTCCAGGTCTACGTCTCCCCGGCCGGCCCGGACCCCCGGCGTCCGGCCCGCCGGCTCGCGGGCTTCGCCTCCGCCGAGGCCGGTCCCGGCGAGAGCGTCGAGGTGACGGTCACGCTGCCGCGCCGCGCCTTCGAGAGCTGGGACGAGACGGCGAACGCGTGGGCGTATGTGAAGGGTTCGTACGAGATCGCCGCCGGACGCTCGATCGCGGACCGCAGGCTCACCGCGCCGATTAACGTCTGATCCGGGACAAGTCCCCCACGAGCAGCCCCGGCCCGGGACCTGACCCCTGGGCCGGGGCTCGTCGCCTCCGGGTACGTATAGACTCCCGGCCCGCGAACACCGGAAGACACCGGGCACGGGGGAGAGACATCGTGTATCCAGGCCAGCAGGCGGGGCCGTACGGCCGGCAGCAGCCGACGGGGCCGTACGGGCAGCCGCCGCAGTACCAGCAGCCGTATCCGCAACAGCCCTACGCGCCGCAGCAGCCGTATCCGCCACAGGGGTACCCGCAGCAGCCGTATCCGCCTCAACAGCCCTACCCGCCCCAGCAGTCCCCGCAGCCGCCCGCCCAGCACGTCGGCGAGGGCAGGATGCGGCTGGACCCGAACCTCACCCCGGCCCAGCGTGATCTGGTGCTGAGGATCCAGACGAAGTCCAAGCCCATGGCCTACGGCATGGTGCTCGGCATTCCCCTGACCTTCGGCGGAGTCCACTACGGCATCACCGAAAAGCCCCTCGGGTTCGTCGCGGCGCTCGCCGGACTGGGCCTGCTGGCCTTCGGTGTCTTCTCGCTGATGCAGATGCAGGCCCTCAAGCGGCAGCTGCGGCTCATCACGGCGGACGCCTGGCGTTCCCCGGCCGCGCATCTGCCCGGCGCCCGCAAGGCCGCCACACAGGCCGCCTACCTCAACGGCCTGCTGGTCCTGCTGTCCCTCGCCGCGACCGGCTACCTGCTCTACAAGGGCGTCGGCTGGGGTGCGTACGGCAACTCACTGGGCTTCGGAGCGCTTTCGCTGGGCGCGGCCCTGCCGTTCGGGATGGCGGTGGCAGCCGCGACCACCATCCCGCAGTTGCTCCAGGTGATCCCGGCCGGCGCCAAGGTCGGCCGGAGCCTGTACTCGATCATCTTCGTACTGGCCACGACGGTGACCGGGGAAGGGATCAAGGGGGGCTCGGCCGGGCCGGTCGTGGGCGGGGGGCTGACGCTGCTGATCTGCGGCGGTGCGATGTCCCTGCTCGGGAAGTCGGCGAAACGGATGCGGGGCGAGACGCTCTAGCGGACCCCGAACCCGTACACCGTCTGCGAGCGGAACACCTCGCCCGGCCTGAGCACCGTGCTCGGAAACTCCTGCCGGTTCGGGGAGTCCGGGAAGTGCTGGGTCTCCAGGGCGATGGCGTCGCCCGGGGCGAACGGTTCCGTCAGATGGTCGGCGGTGTACAGCTGGAGGCCCGGCTCGGTCGTCGCCACGGTCAGGGTGCGCCCGGAGCCCGGGTCGTGCAGCTCGGCGACCTCCTCGGGGGCGCCGGTCGCGCCCTTGTCCAGGACGAAGTTGTGGTCGTAGCCGGAGCCGACCTTGCGGGAGGTGCGGAAGTCGAACCGGGAGCCGGTGACGTCCTGAAGGGCGCCCGTCGGGATCAGGTCAGCGTCGACCGGGGTGAAACGGGAGGCGGCCAGCCGCAGTTCGTGCCCGCCGGCATCGCCCGAGCCGGCCAGGTTGAAGTAGCTGTGGTTGGTGAGGTTGATCACGGTCGGCGCGTCCGTGACCGCCTCGTAGGCGATCCGCAGCGCGCCGGCCGCGTCCAGGGTGTAGGTCGCCGACACCTCCAGGCGGCCCGGGAAGCCCTCCTCGCCGTGCGGGCTCACCCGGCTCAGCCGCACCCCGTCCTCGACGGGCTCCGCGGCCCACACCCGCTTGTCGAAGCCGCGCGTGCCGCCGTGCAGGGAGTTCGGGGCGTCGTTCGGCTCCAGGGAGTACACCACGCCGTCCAGCGGGAAGCGGGCGTGCGCGATGCGGTTGGCGTACCGGCCGATCAGGGCGCCGAAGTGCGGCTCCGGGTGGGTGAGGTAACCGTCGAGGTCCGTGAAGCCCAGCACTACGTTCGCCGTCCGGCCCTCCCGGTCCGGCACCTGGACCGACCGCACGATCCCGCCGTACGTCAGGACCTCCACCCGTGTTCCGGCGCGCTCCAGCGTCCAGCGGTGGACCTCGGTGCCGTCGGAAAGTGTGCCGAAAAGTTCGCTCATGTGGAAAACAGTAGGTGATGCGTGTCCTAGGCAACCGGATTGGCCGCGGTGATCGTCCGGTACGCGATCGACGCGAGCCGCGCCTGACCGTCCCTGCTGGGGTGGAACCAGTCCCAGTGGCTGAGCTGGTCGGTGCCGAACCGGTAGTCGTACACGGCGTTGTTGTCGAAGCGGCAGCGGCTGTCCCTGGCGCAGACCTCCTTCAGCACCTTGTTGTACTCCACCACCCGCTGCTGCACCCGGTCCCGGCGGAGCATGGCCGCGTTGGTCAGATCGTCCGCGTCGGACAGCATCGACGGGCAGATGCCGAGCTTCCACACCTCCTTGCCCAGCGGATTGCCCCGGCCCTCGGACCACAGCCGCTTCAGGTTCGGCACGCTCGACACGTAGACCTGGGTCCTCGGGGACGCCGCGCGCAGCGTGCGCAGCGCCTCCTCGAAGTCCGCGCGGAAGACGGCCACCGAGGTCATCGCCCGCGCCGAGGACCGGCAGGCGTCGTTCGCGCCCACCATGACCGTCACCAACTGCGGGTCGTGCGCCGCCGCCTGTGCCATCTGCTCGGGCAGGTCGGCCATGCGGGCGCCGGTCACCGCGTAGTTCCAGCTGCGCTCCGCCGCGCCCGAGGCCCCGAGCAGCCGCACCGCCAGGCTGTCCACCTGCGTGTCGCTGCCGGTCGCCCAGGACACCTCGGGGCAGTCCGACAGCACCGTGCACGCGTCGAAGCCGCGGGTGATGGAGTCGCCGACCGCGGCGATCGAGTCGGGGCTGCGGTTCCACACCGGCGCGGGTCTGGCGGCGCGCGCCTTGGTGCCCTGCGCCGAGGGCGAACCCCCACCCCCGGCGCCGCACCCGGCGACGCCCAGCACCGCGGCCGCCACGAGGGCGTGAGCGGCTCGCGTACGGCTGCCCGGCTTCCGCATCCCTGCTGATCCCCTCGTCCTCGCACCCGGTGCCCCCGGGTGGTCGTCTGTGCTTCCTCCCATAACAACGTGTGAGGGTTCCCGAGCCGGTGCCCTGGAACGGAGCACCCCCGTACAAGCGTCCCCCTGGGTGAATGGCGGGGGTTTCCTGACGCCGGGACCGACGGTACGTCACACTCCTTGCACCGCCGCAGGGTAGCCTCGCCATCAGCGCGGCCGTCGTGCCACTGCCGCCAGCCAGTCCGCAAGATGTCCCGCTCTGCCCGGAGGTCCCGGTGACGACACGTGGAGTTCTGTACGTGCACTCCGCGCCGCGCGCGCTGTGCCCGCACGTCGAGTGGGCCGTCGCCGGGGTGCTCGGCACGCGCGTCAACCTCGACTGGATCCGGCAGCCCGCGGCCCCCGGAACCTGGCGCTCGGAGTTCTCCTGGCAGGGCGAGGCGGGCACGGCCTCCAAGCTGGCCTCGGCCCTGCGCGGCTGGCACCTGCTCCGCTTCGAGGTCACCGCCGAGCCCTGCCCGACCGCCGAGGGCGAGCGCTACAGCTGCACCCCCGACCTCGGCATCTTCCACGCCGTCACCGGCATCCACGGCGACATCCTCATCCCCGAGGACCGTCTGCGCGCGGCGCTGGCGCGCTCACAGCGGGGAGAGACCGACCTGGAAGGGGAGATCGCCAAGCTCCTGGGCAAGCCGTGGGACGACGAACTGGAGCCGTTCAGGTACGCCGGCGAGGGCGCGCCGGTGCGGTGGCTGCACCAGGTGGTGTGAGCATCCGGGCCACACATCCGGGCCACGCATCCGGGCACAGCATCACGACATGAGTGAGGGCCCCCGCCGGTCGGCAGGGGCCCTCACTCACGTTCTCAGACGGTCCTGAACGCCAGGACCACGTTGTGCCCGCCGAAGCCGAACGAGTCGTTCAGCGCGGCGACACGGCCCTCGACCGGCAGCTTGCGGGCCTCCCCGCGGACGACGTCCGCGTTGGCCTCGGCCTCGGGGTCGATGTTCTCGATGTTGATCGTCGGCGGCGCCACCCGGTGGTACAGCGCGAGCACGGTCGCGACCGACTCCACACCACCGGCGCCACCGAGCAGATGCCCGGTCATCGACTTGGTCGCGGACACCGCCATGTGGTCGGCATCGTCGCCGAACACCTTGCGCAGCGCCTTCAGCTCGGCGATGTCACCGGCCGGCGTCGACGTGGCGTGCGCGTTGACGTGCACGATCTCCGCCGGGTCCAGGTCCGTGTTGTCCAGCAGGTTCTGCAGCGCGTGCGAGATGCCGCGGCCCTCCGGCTCCGGCTGCACGATGTCGTGGCTGTCGGCGGAGATGCCCTGCCCGACCGCCTCCGCGTACACTCGCGCGCCGCGCCCGGCCGCGTGCTCGGCGGACTCCAGGACGATCACGCCGGCGCCCTCGCCGAGGACGAAGCCGTCGCGGTCGACGTCGTAGGGGCGCGAGGCACCCTGCGGGTTCTCGTTGTTCTTGGACATCGCCATCATGTTGCCGAACGCGGCGATCGGCAGCGGGTGGATGGCCGCCTCCGTACCGCCGGCGACGACGACGTCGGCGCGGCCGGTGCGGATCATCTCGATGGCGTAGCCGATGGCCTCGGCGCCCGACGCGCACGCGGAGACCGGCGTGTGCACGCCCGCGCGGGCGCCCACGAGCAGGCCCACGTTGGCCGAGGGGCTGTTCGGCATCAGCATGGGGACGGTGTGCGGGGAGACGCGGCGGACGCCCTTCTCCTTGAGCACGTCGTACTGGTCGAGCAGCGTGGTCACGCCGCCGATGCCGGAGGCGATGACGGCACCGAGCCGGTCCGGGTCGACGCTGCCGTCGTCACCGGCCTTGGCGGTGAAGCCCGCGTCCTTCCAGGCCTCCTGAGCGGCGATCAGCGCGAACTGCGCCGAGCGGTCCAGGCGGCGCGCCTGCGGCCGGGGGATGACCTCGGTCGGCTCCACGGCGATGGGAGCCGCGATACGGACGGCCTGCTCGGCCGCCCACTCCTGCTCCAGGGGCTTGACACCGGACGTGCCGGCGACGAGGGCCTCCCAGAACGAAGCTGCGTCGCCACCCAGCGGTGTGGTTGCGCCGATACCGGTGACGACCACGGTGCGATTGGTCGGGCTCACGGGAATTCTTTCTCCAACGGATGCGGGATTCTACGGCGCCACCGCCGGGTGGCGGGGCCTTGCAGCCTCGGGCCTAAGGGGTCGCTCAGGCCTGGTGCTTGAGGATGTAGTCGGTCGCGTCGCCGACGGTCTTGAGGTTCTTGACGTCCTCGTCCGGGATCTTCACGTCGAAGCGCTCCTCGGCGGCGACGACGACCTCGACCATGGACAGCGAGTCGACGTCCAGGTCGTCGGTGAAGGACTTGTCCAGCTGGACGTCCTCGGTGGGGATCCCGGCGATCTCGTTCACGATCTCGGCGAGACCGGCGACGATCTCTTCCTGAGTGGCGGCCATGTCAGGCGCTCCTTCTTCGATGTTCCAGACGGTTTGTGGCAATTGCTCCCGTGCCGGATCGCGCGATCCGGCACGGAGTGCCTAGGGGAGGGTAACGACCGTGGCGGCGTAGACGAGACCCGCCCCGAATCCGATGACGAGCGCGGTGTCGCCGCTCTTCGCCTCCCCGGTCGCCAGAAGCCGCTCCATCGCGAGCGGAATCGAGGCGGCCGAGGTGTTGCCGGTGGTGCGGATGTCACGGGCGACCGTGACGTGCTCCGGCAGTTTGAGGGTCTTCACCATCGAGTCGATGATCCGCACGTTGGCCTGGTGCGGGATGAAGACGTCCAGCTCTTCCGGGCTGATGCCGGCCGCGTCCAGCGCCTGCTGGGCGACCTTCGCCATCTCGAACACGGCCCAGCGGAACACCGCCTGGCCCTCCTGGGTGATGGCGGGGAACTTGACGTTGCCGTCGCTGTCGAGCGGCAGCTCGGAGACGTCGCCGATGCGGAACCGGTCCCAGGGCACGGTCTGCTTGATCGTCTCGGCCTTGTCGCCCTCGGAGCCCCACACGGTCGGGCCGATGGCCGGCTCCTGCGAGGGACCGACGACGACCGCCCCGGCGCCGTCGCCGAACAGGAAGGCCGTGGCCCGGTCCTCCAGGTCGGTCAGGTCGCTGAGCCGCTCCACGCCGATGACGAGCACGTACTCGGCGGAACCTTCCACCACCATGCCCTTGGCGAGGGTCAGGCCGTAGCCGAAGCCCGCACAGCCGGCCGAGATGTCGAAGGCGGCGGCCTTGTCCGTGCCCAGCTTGTCGGCGATCTCGGTGGCCACGGCCGGGGTCTGGCTGAAGTGCGAGACCGTCGAGACGACCACGGCACCGATCTGCTCGGCGCCGATGCCGGCGTCCGCGATGGCCTTGCCGGCCGCCTCGATCGACATCGCGGCCACGGTCTCCTCGGGACCGGCCCAGTGCCGGGTCTCGATGCCGGAGCGCGAGCGGATCCACTCGTCGGAGGAGTCGATCCTCTCGAGGATCACCTCGTTGGGCACCACCCGGGTCGGCCGGTAGCCGCCGACACCGAGGATGCGCGCATACGGGGCGCCCTTGCTGGGCTTGATCTTCGCCATGTACGGCTCCTTAGGCGCCGGCGTGCTCGGTGATGAGCGCGCGGGCCGCGTCGAGGTCGTCGGGGGTCTTCAGGGCCAGGGTCACGACGCCGGGCAGCGCCCGCTTGGCCAGTCCGGTCAGGGTGCCGCCCGGGCACACCTCGATGAGCGCGGTGACGCCCAGCTCCTTGAAGGTCTCCATGCACAGGTCCCAGCGCACGGGGTTGGCGACCTGGCCGACCAGCCGCTGAAGCACCTCGGCGCCGGTCGCGACGGCCCGCCCGTCCTTGTTGGAGACGTAGGCGACCTTCGGGTCGGCGGGCGTCAGCCGCGCGGCGGCCTTGGCCAGCGTCTCGACGGCGGGAGCCATGTGGCGCGTGTGGAAGGCGCCGGCGACCTTCAGCGGGACGACCTTGCGGACGCCCTCGGGCTTGTCCTCGGCCAGCGCGGCGAGCTGCTCCAGCGTGCCCGCGGCGACGATCTGACCCGCACCGTTGATGTTCGCCGGGGTCAGGCCCAGCTTCTCCAGGTGCGCGACGGAGGTCTCGGGGTCGCCGCCGAGCAGCGCCGACATGCCGGTCTCGGTGATCGCGGCGGCGTCGGCCATCGCCAGACCCCGCTCGCGGACCAGGCCGAGCGCGGCGGTGTCGTCCAGGACGCCCGCGAAGGCGGCGGCGGTGAACTCGCCCACGCTGTGACCGGCGACCGCGTCCGGGGCAGTGTCACCGAGTGCCGCGGCGGACAGGATGCCGGCGGCGACCAGCAGCGGCTGGGCCACCGCGGTGTCACGGATGGCGTCGGCGTCGGCCTGGGTGCCGTAGTGGGCCAGGTCCAGTCCGATGGCGTCCGACCAGGCGGCGACGCGGTCGGCGGCGCCGGGCAGTTCGAGCCAGGGAGTCAGGAAGCCGGGCGTCTGGGCGCCCTGGCCGGGAGCGACGAGTACGAGCACTCTCACACTCTCTCTTGGGGACGGCCGGAGCCGCCCGTGAGGACTGGGACGAAGAACACGAAGGGCTTTTGTGGGCCTCCGACAAAACCCTATGCCGGGAGCTCGCCGTCGACCAGACGCCCCAGGATGAGCGCGATCCGCAACGTGAACGCGGATCGTACATCCGATGGCGACCAACCGGTGACGTCAGTCACACGTCGGAGCCGGTAGCGCACGGTGTTCGGGTGAACGAAGAGCATCCGGGCCGCGCCCTCCAGGCTGCTCGCCTGCTCCAGATAGACGCTCAGAGTCTCCAGCAGCGCCGAACCGGCCTCTTCGAGAGGTCTGTAGATCTCCTCCACCAACTGCTCGCGGGCGCTCGGATCGCCCGCGATCGCGCGCTCCGGCAGCAGATCGTCCGCGAGCACCGGTCGCGGCGCGTCCTGCCAGGCGGAACACGCCTTCAGGCCCGCGGCGGCGGCCTGCGCGGACCGCGTGGCGGCCAGCAGATCGGGTACGACGGGCCCCGCGACCACCGGCCCGGCGGCAAAGGGCCCGATCAGCGACTTGGCGACGGCGAGCGGGTTGTCGCTGCCCCCGGCGATGACGACGAGCCGGTCCCCGAGAACCCCGGTGAGCACCTGGAGTTTGGCGTGCCGGGCGGCCCGCCGGATGGCCTCGACGGTCAGCTCGCTGTCTCCGTCGGGCGCGGTCCCGAGCACGACGCACACATGTTCCGGCGAGTTCCAGCCGAGCGCGGCGGCCCGGCTGACGGCGCCTTCGTCCGCCTCCCCGCTCAGCACGGCGTTGACGACCAGCGACTCCAGCCGCGCGTCCCAGGCACCGCGTGCCTCGGCGGCCTGCGCGTACACCTGCGCGGTGGCGAAGGCGATCTCCCGGGCGTACACGAGCAGCGCCTCCCGCAGCACGCTCTCGTCCCCGGGGGCCGCGACCTCGTCGATCGCGCTCTCCATGACCTCGATGGTGGTCCGCACCATCTCCACGGTCTGCCGCAGCGTGATGGCCCGGGTCAGCTCGCGCGGCGCGGTGCCGAAGACATCGGTCGAGATCGCCTGGGGGGCGTCCGGGTGCCGGAACCACTCGGTGAAGGCCGCGATGCCCGCCTGGGCCACGAGCCCGATCCAGGAACGGTTCTCCGGGGGCATGGCCCGATACCACGGCAGGGTCTCGTCCATCCTCGCGATGGCCTGCGCGGCGAGAGACCCGGAGGACTTCTCCAGCCGCCTAAGGGTCGCGGAGTGCGGATGGACGTCGCGTGCGTGGTGACCGGCGTGGGGCTCGTTGCTGCGGGATTCGGGTTCGGGCACGGGACAAGACTGCCTTATCCGGACGACGGGGTGCGCCGCTGGGTCGTCCTTGCCCGTACCGGAGGCCTGCCCGCGGGGGTCTACGGTGGTGCGCGTGATGGACGTACGGCGCGCCGACGAGCGCTACCCGGGGGGCGAGCCGGCGGCCGGGATCGAGTCCTGGCACGCCTTTTCCTTCGGCCCCCACTACGACCCCGACAACCTCCGCTTCGGCGCGGTCATCGCCTGCAACGAGGAGCGGCTCGCGCCCGGTGCCGGCTTCGGCGAACACCCGCACAGCCACACCGAGATCGTCACCTGGGTGATCGAGGGCGAGCTGACCCACCGCGACTCCACGGGCCACGAGACCCGGGTCCGGGCCGGTGACGTCCAGCACCTCAGCGCGGCCAGGGGCGTCCGCCACGTCGAACGCAACGACGGCACGGTCCCGCTGACCTTCCTGCAGATGTGGCTGGCGCCGCGGGAGCCCGGCGGGGACCCGTCGTACGAGATCGTCCCCGGCATAGCCGACGCCACCCCGTACGCCGTCCCGGCGGCGGGTGCGATGCTCCACGTACGCCGCCTGAGCGCGGGGGAGCGGACCGCCGTGCCGGACGCGGAGTACCTGTACGTCCATGTCGTGCGCGGCGAGGTGCGGCTGGCCGGCGAGACGCTCGGCCCGGGCGACGCGGCCCGGGTCACCGGTGCCCGGGGCCTGGAGGCGGTGGGGATGACACGGGCCGAGGTGCTGGTGTGGGAGCTGTCCGCCGCCCCATAGGCGGTGGCCGGCCTCCAACGGCCGGAGATCAGCCCACCCCGCGGGTCTCCCGCAGCACCGCGTCGGTGAACGCCGGCCACGCCTCGATCGCCCAGGGGCCGAACGCCCGGTCGGTCAGCGCGGCGCACGCCAGGCCCGCGTCCGGGTCGATCCACAGGAACGTACCCGACTGCCCGAAGTGACCGAAGGTACGCGGCGACGACGAACCGCCCGTCCAGTGGGGCGACTTGGAGTCACGGATCTCGAAGCCCAGCCCCCAGTCGTTCGGGTTCTGGTGGCCGTATCCCGGAAGCACCCCCTTCGTCCCGGGGTACTGCACGCTCATCGCCTCCGCGACCGTCCGTGGATCCAGCAGCCGCGGCGCCTGCACCTCCGCCGCGAACCGCAGCAGGTCGGCCACCGTGGACACGCCGTCCTTGGCCGGTGAGCCCTCCAGCGACGTCGACGTCATGCCCAGCGGCTCCAGCACCGCCTGCCGCAGATACTCGGCGAAGGGGATGTCCGTCGCCTTGGCGATGTGGTCCCCGAGCTGCTCGAACCCGGCGTTGGAGTAGAGCCGGCGCTCACCGGGCGGCGCCATCACCCTGTGCTCGTCGAAGGCCAGCCCGGAGGTGTGCGCGAGGAGGTGGCGGACGGTCGAGCCGGGCGGCCCGGCCGGCTCGTCCAGCTCGATCGCGCCCTCCTCGTACGCGACCAGCGCCGCGTACGAGGCCAGCGGCTTGGTGACCGAGGCGAGCGGAAAGCGGTGCCCGACGGGACCGTGCGTCCCGAGGACGGTCCCGTCGGCCCGTACGACACCCGCCGCCGCGGTGGGCACGGGCCACTTCTCGATCGACGCGGTGCTCGTCAAGCTGTTCAACGACATGCAGCCGAGCCTATGCGGCTCACAGCAGCAGCCGCATCGACGGGTCCGGATCCCGGGTGAAGCCCAGCGAGGCGTACAGCGGCTCGGCCTCGGCAGAGGCGTTCAGCAGCACCTGACCCGCGCCACGCTCCCGGAACCAGGCCAGCAGCTCCTCCATGCACGCGCGCGCGTACCCGCGCCGCCGGGCGTCCGGGTCGGTCGCGACGCTGAAGACGTACCCCACCCGCCCGTGCGGATTGCCGGCCTTCCCGATGCGGTACTCCAGCGTTCCGACCGCCAGCGCGGCCAGCGCCCCCGGCCGGTCCGGGTGGTCCACGACGAAGGCGGCGAAGTCGCCGTCCGGCTCGGCCAGGCGCTCCCGCAGTCCCGGCAGCGACTCGGCGTGCCAGTCCGTCGGCCCGCCGCCTCCCGCGCTCCCCAGGGAGTCGATCATCACCTGACGCAGACGCAGCACTTCCATGGCATCCTCGGGCAGCGCCCGGCGTACGAGACTCATGCGCCACACGCTAGCCAGCAGCCCCAGCCCGCGTCCCGCGCATTTCTTACCGAACCAGCTTGCTTGGAGTGCACTCCAAGGCCATAGCGTGGGGGCCATGACGGTGATGCAGACCACGCCAGCGGACACCGCACCGACGACCCCCGCCGACATCTGCTCCGCCCCGCCCAGGCGCCATCCACGCCCCGACGGCCAGGACCGCTACACGATCAGCGAGGTCGTCGCGTTCACCGGCCTGACCGCGCACACCCTGCGGTGGTACGAGCGGATCGGCCTGATGCCGCACGTCGACCGCTCGCACACCGGTCAGCGGCGCTACAGCAACCGCGACCTGGACTGGCTGGACTTCGTGACCAAGCTGCGGCTGACCGGCATGCCGGTGGCCGACATGGTCCGGTACGCGGAACTGGTCCGGGAGGGCGAGAGCACCTACGGGGAACGCCGGGAGCTGCTGGAGTCGACCCGCCGGGACGTCCTGAACAGGATCGCCGAGCTGCGGGACACGCTCGCCGTACTCGACCGCAAGATCAGCTTCTACGCGTCGGAGGGGACCACGCGATGACCGACACGAGGATTCCGACGGTACGGCTCGGCGAGGGCGGGCCGGAGGTCGGCGTTCAGGGCCTCGGCTGCATGGGCATGAGCTTCGCGTACGGCCCCACGGACGCCGGCCAGGCGCGCGCCGCGCTGGAGCGGGCGCTGGAGCTGGGCGTGACGCTGTACGACACGGCGGACGCCTACGGCGCCGGCGAGAACGAGCGGTTCCTGTCCCCGTTCTTCACGGCGCACCGGGACGAGGTGGTCATCGCCACCAAGTTCGCCCTGTCGATCCCGCAGGACGACCCGACCAAGCGGATCATCCGCAACGACGCCCCGTACATCCGCCAGGCCGTCGAGGCGAGCCTCGAGCGGCTCGGCGTCGACGTGATCGACCTGTACTACATGCACCGCCGCGACGTGAACGTCCCCATCGAGGAGACGGTCGGCACGATGGCGGAGCTGGTCCGCGAGGGCAAGGTCAAGCACCTCGGGCTGAGCGAGGTCACCGCCGACGAGCTGCGCGCCGCGCACGCCGTGCACCCGATCGCGGCCGTGCAGTCGGAGTGGTCCCTGTTCAGCCGGGACATCGAGGCGAAGGTCGTACCGGCCGCGCGTGACCTGGGCGTCGGTCTGGTGCCGTACTCGCCGCTCGGCCGCGGCTTCCTCACCGGCTCCTTCACCCACGCCGAACGGGAGCTCACGGCCGACGACTTCCGCCGTCAGCAGCCCCGCTTCACCGGCGCCAACGCGGCCGCCAACGCGGCCCTCCTGGAGCCGATCCGCGCCATCGCCGAGGCCCACGACGCCACCCTCGGCCAGATCGCCCTGGCCTGGGTGCAGCAGCGGGCGGTGATCGACGCCCTGCCGGTGGTCCCCATCCCGGGCACCCGCAAGCCGGGCCGGGTGGAGGAGAACGTGGCGGCGACGGCGATCGTCCTGACCGACGAGGAACTGTCCCGGCTGGAGCCCATCGCGGGCAAGGTGGCGGGCGCCCGCTACGCGGACATGGCGTTCACCTCCGCGGGCCGCGAGTAGCTCAGAGTTCCGCCAGCAACTCGGCCTTCTTGGAGGAGAACTCCTCGTCGGTGACCAACCCGGCCTGGTGCAACTCCCCCAGATGCCGGATCCGTTCGGCGATGTCGGCGGGGTCGCGCCGGGACCGGGCCGGTACCACGGGTACCGGCCCCCGCGTGCGTACGGCGGCGAGGACGGCCGCGGCGAACGGCAGCGACTCGTGCACCGGCCCGTACCCCAGCCCGAAGACAAGGGCCGCCGGATCCTGATCGGGCTGCACGGCGGCCGGCTCGGCCGAGCGGCGGACCAGTCGCAGGTGTCCCTCGAACACCTCCGGCGACCGCCACTCCACCCCGCTCAGCTCCGTGACCGGAAAGCTCTGGTCGCCCGCCTTCCACTTGGCCGAGGACGCGCCCGTCCAGGACCAGCGGAACTGCACGGCCGTACCGTCGAAGCTCGCCTTCCCGTCGTACGCCTTGAACGACAGGGGCGCCTCGGGCGCCGTCACCAGAGGGCGGTCGGCGGGCCCGGAATCGGTCAACCGCCCCTTCAGTTCGTCGGCGTAGTACTCGGCGAGGGTCTCCCGCTCGGCCGGCAGCACCAGCCGGTACGGATCGGAGCCCTCCTTCAGCTGCCCGGCCGCCGCCTCCATCAGCGGATCGGCGCCGGCACGCGGCAGCAGCCGCAGCACGACGGTGCCGCGCTTGCCCGGGGAGAGCGTCACGCCCTCGACCGCGGACAGCGGGACCCGCCGTTCGCCAAGTGCCTGGAACAGCTTCGGTGTCCGGATCCCCCGTTCGTAACGGATGAGCACGGAGTCGGACTCGAACTCCCAGACGGCATG
Organism: Streptomyces sp. NPDC001093; assembly: GCF_040298985.1. Classification (NCBI taxonomy): domain Bacteria; kingdom Bacillati; phylum Actinomycetota; class Actinomycetes; order Kitasatosporales; family Streptomycetaceae; genus Streptomyces; species Streptomyces sp. NPDC001093. The sequence goes on from NZ_JBEPBF010000038.1 coordinate 47,462, forward strand.
AAAACCCGCCAGTACGTCACCCATGTGGCTCATCGTATGCGGCACGTGCCCCTCCGTCGCCACCCGCGCAGACCGCACTTCCTGCTGTTTCTACGCGCGTCCGGCCGGGGTAGTGCCGGACACACCGGCCCGGCACAGGTCGTCCTCGCGTGCGCACGACACCTCGTCGTAGGCCCCGACGGCCACGTCGGCGAGGTTGCGCAGACTTTCCGTGCCCGGCTGGAAATAGCCGGCGTGGCCCTGCGCGTCCCCGGCGGACAGCACGCGCGCGCCGAATGCCGGGGACACCGGATCGGCGCCGTGCCCGAGGCCGCCGAGCTCCAGATACGGCACGTCCTGGATCCAGTCGCTGGAGTCCCGCATGGCCCACACCCGGGCCTTGGTGTCCAGGTGGGAGGCGCTGGAGACGCGCATGCCGGGGCTCGCGGCCACCGCTATGTCGGTCACCCGGCGCGGCATGGCGTGCGCGGCCACCCCGCAGACCACGGAGCCGTAGCTGTGACAGACCGTCGTCACCGGAGCGCGCCCGGGCAGGCCGCCCAGCAGCGCGTTCAGCCGTACGGCGCCCTCCTCGGCGCGCAGCCCGGTGGCCGCGTCCACACCGAGCCCGTCGGGGGCGGTGTAGTCGGCCCAGGCGATCACGGCCGTACGGGTCGCGGGGCTCTGTGCGCGCTCCGCCGCGTACAGCGCCTTGGCCATGCCGACCGGGGCGGTGTACTCGCGGTTGGTCCTCTGGAAGGTGAGCAGATCGGTGTCCACGCCGGGGACGACGACCGTGATCCGCTGCGCCGTGTCCAGGTTCCCGAACACCTCCGCGATACGGCCCGAGCCCTCGGGGTCGAAGGCCAGGATCTGCCGGCCGGGGCTCGTCAGGTCCTCGTAGCGGTGCATACGACGGACCGCGTCCTGCTGTCCGGCCGCGCTGAGCCGGCTGTCGTGCATGCGCTTCTTCTCGACCCTGCGCTGCTGCTCCAGCGCGATGTGGTTGGCGCGGTAGCGCAAGGCGACGGGGGCGCCGTTCATGTTGCCGACCGCGAGCGGGTAGCGGCGGGCGACACGGCTCTGGTCCTCGGGGGAGAGGGACGCGAAGAAACGGCCGAGCAGGGACGGCGCGGCCTGGGGGTCCGGCAGACGGAGACCGTGGATGCTGCCGTGCTCCCACTTGGCGAGCGAGGCCTGCAGTGCGGTCGACTCCCTGTGGGTGTGCAGAGCGGTCCAGCCGGTGGTCGCGAGCATCACGAACACGACGGCCAGCGCCAGCAGGGCGCGCCAGGCGTTCAGTTGCGGGGAGGTGTCGAAGGAAGTCACTGGGAGGACACACTAGGAGAACGGGAGGGTCTCGGGGTAACCGAGTGACAGGTATCACGTTTCGCGAAGCGTCGAACGCGCAGTCAACGATCTCGGTTTGAGCGCCAGTTCCCGAAAAGTGCCGAACCCACCTGATCGAGGTAGGACGCGGTGAGTTGACGGATCGCCACCAGACTGAAGTCGTCGCCCGTGCACCACTGCCGTTCGGTGACCCTTATCACTCCGCCGAACACGGCCACGGCCAGCCGCGGTCGCGGGTCGGCGTCCACGTCCACGCCCTCGCGCTCGGCCAGCAGGCGCGCGATCGTCTCCTCCGTGGCCGCCGAGCGGCGCAGATGGGCGGCGAGCAGCGCGGGCGTCGACTCGATCGTCCGGTACATGCGCAGATACAGCTCGACCGGGACGGCCGACTCGACGGTCTCCCGGATCCCGTCCCAGCCCTCCAGGACCGCCTGCCGGAGGGCCTCCAGCGGCGCCTCGTGCGGCGGACGCGCGCGTACGGCCTCGACGAAGCGCGCCTCCGTCATCTCCTGGACGGCGAAGGCCGCGTCCTCCTTGCCGGCGAAGTAACGGAAGAAGGTGCGCTGCGAGACGTCGACGGCCTCGGCGATCTCGTCGACGGTCGTGTGCTCGTAGCCCTGGGTGGTGAAGAGCTCCAGGGCGGCCCGCAGCAGTGCTTCCCGGGTGCGCTGTTTCTTCCGTTCGCGCAGTGTTTCCATAGGTGTCAGTAACTGACTGATGAAACGGTTTGTCAATTGTCAGTGGCTGTCACTAGCCTCGAACGCATGACTAGTCAGACCACCATCGACGCGACGGGGCCGGGGGACGCGGCACCCCCGCTCGAGTCGCCTCCGGCCGCGGGGCTGCGCGGCCATCCCTGGCTCACCCTCATCACCGTCGCCGTGGGCGTCATGATGGTGGCCCTCGACGGCACGATCGTGGCGATCGCCAACCCGACCATCAAGGAAGACCTGGGCGCGACCTTCGCCGATGTCCAGTGGATCACCAATGGCTACTTCCTCGCCCTCGCGGTCACCTTGATCACCGCGGGCAAGCTCGGTGACCGCTTCGGCCACCGGCAGACCTTCCTCATCGGCGTGACGGGTTTCGCCGCCGCGTCCGGCGCCATCGGCCTGTCCCACAGCATCGCCGCGGTCGTCACCTTCCGCGTCCTCCAGGGCCTGTTCGGCGCGCTGCTGATGCCGGCCGCGCTCGGCCTGCTGCGGGCCACCTTCCCGGCCGAGAAGCTCAACATGGCCATCGGCATCTGGGGCATGGTGATCGGCGCGTCCACCGCGGGCGGCCCGATCCTCGGCGGCGTCCTCGTCGAGCACGTCAACTGGCAGTCGGTGTTCTTCATCAACGTGCCGGTCGGCGCGCTCGCCCTGGTCCTGGGTGTGCTGATCCTGCGCGACCACCGCGCGCAGAACGCGCCGCGCTCCTTCGACGTCCTCGGCATCGCGCTGCTGTCCGGCGCGATGTTCTGCCTGGTCTGGGCCCTGATCAAGGCACCGACCTGGGGCTGGGGCGACGGTAGGACGTGGCTGTTCATCGGCGCGTCCGTGGTGCTCTTCGCCGCGTTCTCCTTCTGGGAGACGAGGGTCGCAGAGCCCCTGATCCCGCTGGGCCTCTTCCGCTCGATACCGCTGTCGGCGGGCGTGGTCCTCATGGTCCTCATGGCCATCGCGTTCATGGGCGGGCTCTTCTTCGTCACGTTCTACCTCCAGAACGTTCACGGCATGAGCCCCATCGACGCCGGTCTGCACCTGCTGCCGCTCACCGGCATGATGATCGTCGGTTCACCGCTCGCCGGTGCCGCGATCACCAAGCTCGGCCCGCGCATCCCGCTGGCCGGCGGCATGGCCGCGACCGCGATCGCCATGTACGGCATGTCGACGCTCAAGGCCGGCACCGGCAGCGGTGTGATGTCGGTCTGGTTCGCGCTGCTCGGCCTCGGCCTCGCGCCGGTCATGGTCGGCGCGACGGAGGTCATCGTCGGCAACGCCCCGATGGAACTCTCGGGCGTGGCGGGCGGCCTCCAGCAGGCGGCCATGCAGATCGGCGGCAGCCTCGGTACGGCCGTGCTGGGTGCCGTGATGGCCTCCAAGGTGGACAGCGACCTGCCGGGCAACTGGACCGGCGCCGGCCTGCCGCAGCTGACTCCCGGTCAGCTGGGCAAGGCCTCGGAGGCGGTTCAGGTGGGCGTCGCCCCGGTGCCGAAGGGTGTGCCGGCGCAGGTCGCCGCGAAGATCACCGAGGTCGCCCACCACACCTTCATCTCCGGCATGAGCCTCGCCTCCCTGGTCGCCGCGGGCGTGGCGGCGGTCGCCGTGCTCGTCGCGCTGCTCACCAAGCGGGGCGCGAACGCGGAGGCGGGCGCGGGCGTGGGCCACATCTGAGTGCCTCTGCCCGGGCTCCGACAGGGCGTCTTCCGGGCAGAGTTCCCCTATCAGGGTGACTCCGCTAAAGATCGCTCGCACCGGGCGCGCGCCGCAGGTCACAGTGGGTCAAGTCCTCCGCAGGGCCATGGGAGGACCGCCGGGCTGTGGCGCGCGCTGCGGAGGGGGCTGCGCGCGCCAGCGCCTGCGGCGCTTTGGCCATGCGGCAACTGGGGTGGGATTTCTCGCCGTTGCCGGGGTGCGGGTCCGCCGTGGCTGGTCGCGCAGTTCCCCGCGCCCCTTACGGGGCACTCCCCGCAGTCGTCATCGTCGTGAACGACGACCACACCGCGTCACCCGGCGTCCGGATGTGCGACATAGACCGTGAGACGGCGAACGCGCCCCGAGGGGCGCGGGGAACTGCGCGAACAGCCCCCACGCGCCCGCACCCGGCATCGAACACGCAGGCCCTCCCCGGTTGCCGCCCGGTCAAAGCCGAGCGATGGGGGTGCCCCCGCTCGAGCGCAGCCGAGAGTGGGGGAGGCTACGCGTCGCCGCCCGCCGCCCCCGGATGCGCCGCCGACACGTCCAGCAGCTGGTACCGGTCGATGGCCTGCTTCAGCACCGAGCGGTCCACCTTGCCCTCGCGGGCCAGCTCGGTCAGCACCGTGACGACGATCGACTGGGCGTCGATGTGGAAGTAGCGCCGCGCCGCGCCCCGGGTGTCGGCGAAGCCGAAGCCGTCCGCGCCCAGCGACTGGTACGTGCCCGGCACCCACCGCGCGATCTGGTCCGGAACCGATCGCATCCAGTCGGACACGGCCACGAACGGACCCTCGGCACCGCTGAGCTTCCGCGTCACATACGGCACCCGCTGCTCCTCCTCCGGGTGCAGCAGGTTGTGCTCCTCGCACGCCACCGCCTCGCGGCGCAGCTCGTTCCAGGAGGTGGCCGACCAGACGTCGGCGCGCACGTTCCAGTCCTCGGCGAGGATCCGCTGGGCCTCCAGCGCCCAGGGGACCGCCACGCCGGACGCCATGATCTGCGCCGGGAGCGAGCCGCCCGTGCCCTCGCTGAGCTTGTGGACGCCCTTGAGGATGCCCTCGACGTCCACGTTCGCCGGCTCGGCCGGGTGCTGGATGGGCTCGTTGTAGACGGTCAGGTAGTAGAAGACGTCCTCGCCGTGCGGGTGCTCGGCGTCGCCGCCGTACATCCGGCGCAGGCCGTCCTGGACGATGTGCGCGATCTCGTAGGCGTACGCCGGGTCGTAGGCCACGCACGCGGGGTTGGTCGAGGCGAGCAGCTGCGAGTGACCGTCCGCGTGCTGCAGACCCTCACCGGTCAGGGTCGTACGGCCGGCGGTCGCGCCGAGTACGAATCCGCGTGCCAGCTGGTCGGCCATCTGCCAGAACTGGTCGCCGGTGCGCTGGAAACCGAACATCGAGTAGAAGACGTAGACCGGGATCAGCGGCTCGCCGTGTGTGGCGTAGGCCGAGCCCGCCGCGATCAGGGAGGCCGTGCAGCCCGCCTCGGAGATGCCGTCGTGCAGCATCTGGCCGGTCGGCGACTCCTTGTAGGCGAGCAGCAGCTCCCGGTCCACCGACTCGTACTGCTGGCCCAGCGGGTTGTAGATCTTCGCGCTCGGGAAGAAGGAGTCCATGCCGAACGTGCGGTACTCGTCCGGGGCGATCAGCACGAACCGCCGGCCGATCTCCTTGTCCCGCATGAGGTCCTTGAGGAGTCGCACGAAGGCCATCGTCGTGGCGATGGACTGCTGGCCCGTGCCCTTCTTCACCGTCGCGTACGCCTTGTCGTCCGGCAGCGCGAGCGGCTTGGAGCGCACGACGCGCGTCGGGACGTACCCACCGCACTGCCGGCGCATGTCGTGCATGTACTGGATCTCGTCCGTGTTCCGGCCCGGGTGGTAGTACGGCGGCAGGCCGGACTCCAGCTCCTTGTCGGAGATCGGCAGGTGCAGCCGGTCCCGGAAGCGCTTGAGGTCGTCGACCGTCAGCTTCTTCATCTGGTGCGTGGCGTTGCGGCCCTCGAAGTTCGGTCCCAGCGTCCAGCCCTTGACCGTCTTGGCCAGGATGACCGTCGGCTGGCCCTTGTGCTCCAGAGCCGCCTTGTACGCCGCGTAGATCTTCCGGTGGTCGTGACCGCCGCGGCCCAGCATCAGGATCTGGTGGTCGGTCATGTTCTCGACCATCGCGCGCAGCCGCTGGTCGTCGCCGAAGAAGTGCTCGCGGATGTACGCGCCCGACTCGGTGGCGTAGGTCTGGAACTGCCCGTCCGGGGTCGTGTTCATCTTGTTGACCAGGACGCCGTCGCGGTCCTGCGCGAGCAGGGGGTCCCACGAGCGGTCCCAGATCAGTTTGATCACGTTCCAGCCGGCGCCCCGGAAGATCGACTCCAGCTCCTGGATGATCTTGCCGTTGCCGCGCACCGGACCGTCGAGCCGCTGCAGGTTGCAGTTGACGACGAAGGTCAGGTTGTCCAGGCCCTCCCGGGCCGCGATGGACAGCTGGCCGAGCGACTCCGGCTCGTCCATCTCGCCGTCGCCGAGGAACGCCCACACGTGCGACCTGGAGGTGTCCGCGATCCCGCGCGCCTCCATGTAGCGGTTCATCCGCGCCTGGTAGATCGCGGCGAGCGGGCCGAGGCCCATGGAGACGGTCGGGAACTCCCAGAAGTCCGGCATCGAGCGCGGGTGCGGGTAGCTGGACAGGCCGTTCGGGTACTTCGACTTCTCCTGGCGGAAGCCGTCCAGCTGGTTCCCTGCGAGCCGGTCGAGCAGGTACGCGCGCGCGTAGATGCCAGGGGAGGCGTGGCCCTGGAAGAAGACCTGGTCGCCGCCGTCGCCCTCGTCCTTGCCGCGGAAGAAGTGGTTGAAGCCGACGTCGTACAGCGAGGCCGAGGAGGCGAAGGTGGCGATGTGGCCGCCGACGCCGATGCCGGGGCGCTGGGCGCGCGAGACCATCACGGCCGCGTTCCAGCGGGTCGCGTTGAGGATCTTGCGCTCGATCTCCTCGTTGCCCGGGAAGAACGGCTCGTCCTTGGTGGCGATCGTGTTGACGTAGTCCGTGCTGCGCATCTCGGGCACGGCCACGCGCCGCTCGCGGGCCCGCTCGATCAGCCGGAGCATGAGGTAGCGGGCCCTCTCCCGGCCGCGCTCGTCCACGGCGGCGTCGAGGGAGTCGAGCCACTCCTGGGTTTCTTCGGGATCGAAGTCAGGAACCTGACTCGGAAGGCCGCCAATGATGATCGGATTGCGATCGGATCCGGAAGCCACGCTGTTCCTTACCTGTCAGAGGGCCGATACCTGTCAGAGGGCCGATTTTCCGCACCGGGATACACCGTTCCCCATCGTGTACCTCGGGACCGCGTACGTCATCTCCTCGGTGTCTCTCGGTGCCTCCATCGGTCAAAACGCAACGATACGCCCGGGGTGTGACGTGCTTGGCAAAGGTGTTCGAGGGGCGGATCGCCGGATGATTCTGAGATGATTTCGAACGGCGCAAACCGGGCACATCGGTGTGATGTGGGTCACGCGGAATCGGGATACGGTGCCAGGAGTTGCGGCGACACGGCCGGGATCGTCACCGTTTCGGCGGTCCAGACGGCCGGGTACTTGCGCGATCCGCCCCGCCCGTGTGGACTACGGCCAATGCTTCGCGCACGCGCGTGGCTGAGATATTCATCAAGACATGATCAGGAGGCAACCCGTGAGCGCGACCGCGGACCACGCGGAGGAGCGGACGAACCCTGCCGCCAGGCTGGGGTTCCAGCCCGGGCAGGTGGTCCAGGAGATCGGCTACGACGACGACGTCGATCAGGAGCTTCGCGAGGCCATCGAGGAAATCGTCGAAGGCGACCTGATGGACGAGGACTACGACGACGTGGCCGACGCCGTTGTGCTGTGGTTCCGTGACGACGACGGCGACCTGACGGATGCGCTGGTGGACGCCACCACGTACATCGAAGAGGGCGGCGCGATCCTGCTCCTGACGCCGAAGACCGGCCGTTCGGGGTACGTGGAGCCGAGCGACATCCAGGACGCCGCCACGACGGCCGGTCTGACGGCGTCGAAGAGCGTCAGTGTGGGCAAGGACTGGAGCGGAAGCCGGCTGGCCACTCCGAAGGCGGCCAAGTCCAAGAGGTGATCTCCTCTCCCACCGCCGGACGGGCTGGAATTCGCCCCAGCCCGTCCGGAAGCCCCCGGTGATCCCTGCGTAGGGTGGACCCGAGCGTTCTGCTGTGCGCTCACCCGAACAGCCCACCGAAGGGATGCACGACGATGGCGATCCAGGTCGGCGACAAGGCGCCCGACTTCGAGCTCAAGGACAACCACGGCCGCAGCGTGAAGCTCTCGGACTTCCGCGGCGAGAAGAACGTGGTCCTGCTCTTCTACCCCTTCGCCTTCACCGGCGTCTGCACCGGCGAGCTGTGCGAGCTGCGCGACAACCTGCCGAAGTTCGCGGACCGCGACACCCAGCTGCTCGCCGTCTCCAACGACTCCATGCACACCCTGCGCGTCTTCGCCGAGCAGGAGGGCCTGGAATACCCGCTGCTCAGCGACTTCTGGCCGCACGGCAACGTCTCGCGCGCGTACGGCGTCTTCGACGAGGACAAGGGATGCGCCGTCCGGGGCACCTTCGTCATCGACAAGGAGGGCGTCGTGCGGTGGACCGTGGTCAACGGCCTGCCGGACGCGCGCGACCTGAACGACTACGTGAGGGCGCTCGACACCCTGTAGGCCCTGTAGGCCGACCGTGGCCGACACCTGTGATTCTCCGGGTCCAGGGTCTGCGGGGGGCGGGAACCCGTCACTAGGATCGGAACGTTGATCCCATATCCGAAGCACGACGGGGCTCCCCGCCCCTGGACACCACATGGAGGACTCGTGGGAGTCAGCCTCAGCAAGGGCGGCAACGTATCGCTGACGAAGGAGGCCCCGGGTCTGACCGCGGTCCTCGTCGGCCTGGGCTGGGACGCCCGCACCACGACCGGCAGTGACTTCGACCTCGACGCCAGCGCGCTGCTGCTGAACAACTCCGGCAAGGTCGCGAGCGACCAGCATTTCGTCTTCTTCAACAACCTCAAGAGCCCCGAGGGCTCGGTCGAGCACACCGGAGACAACCTCACCGGTGAGGGCGAGGGCGACGACGAGGTGATCAAGGTCAACCTCGCCGGAGTCCCGGCCGACATCGAGAAGATCGTCTTCCCGGTGTCGATCTACGACGCCGAGAACCGCCAGCAGTCCTTCGGCCAGGTCCGCAACGCCTACATCCGCGTGGTGAACCAGGCCGGCGGCCAGGAGATCGCCCGCTACGACCTGAGCGAGGACGCCTCCACCGAGACCGCCATGGTCTTCGGCGAGCTGTACCGGCACGGGGCGGAGTGGAAGTTCCGCGCCATCGGCCAGGGCTACGCCTCGGGCCTGCGCGGCATCGCGCAGGACTTCGGCGTCAACGTCTGATCCCGGCAGGGTTACGACACCTGCACCGTCCGGCGCCGCACCGTTTACGGGCGGCGCCGGACGCGCAGGACAACCAGGGAAAGCACCACTAGGGGAGGACCACCATCATGGGCGTCACGCTCGCCAAGGGAGGCAATGTCTCCCTCTCCAAAGCCGCACCGAACCTCACCAACGTCATGATCGGGCTCGGCTGGGACGCGCGTTCCACCACGGGCGCCCCCTTCGACCTGGACGCCAGCGCACTGCTGTGCGGCGCCGGCAACCGCGTCCTGGGCGACGAGTGGTTCGTCTTCTACAACCAGCTCAAGAGCCCCGACGGCTCGGTGGAGCACACCGGTGACAACCTCACCGGTGAGGGCGAGGGCGACGACGAGTCGATCCTGATCGACCTCGGCAAGGTGCCGGCGCACTGCGAGAAGATCGTCTTCCCGGTCTCGATCCACATGGCCGACGAGCGCGGCCAGACTTTCGGCCAGGTCTCCAACGCCTTCATCCGGGTGGTCAACCAGGCCGACGGCCAGGAACTCGCCCGCTACGACCTCAGCGAGGACGCCTCCACCGAGACCGCCATGATCTTCGGCGAGCTGTACCGCTACCAGGGCGAATGGAAGTTCCGCGCCGTCGGCCAGGGGTACGCCTCGGGCCTGCGCGGCATCGCCCTCGACTTCGGGGTGAACGTCTCGTAGCCGAGCACCCTCCCAGGGTTCGTGCTGTGGCTTTTCGGTGAGAGTTGCCCTCGGCGGTACCGCCGGTAGGGTGCACCTCTAGACTCGGGGTCAACGTTTAGCAAAGCCGAGTACGGCGCGGGGGAGCCCCGTACACACACGATTGGGTAGCCAGTGCTTCTGAAAACCTTCGGCTGGTCGTTCGCGATCACCGCGCTCGGCCTGGTCGCCGCGGTCTTCTACGGGGGGTGGGAGGCCTTCGGCGTGGTGGCGATCCTCGCCGTCCTCGAGATCTCGCTGTCCTTCGACAACGCGGTGGTCAACGCCGGCATCCTGAAGAAGATGAACGCCTTCTGGCAGAAGATCTTCCTCACGGTCGGCGTTCTCATCGCGGTGTTCGGCATGCGGCTGGTCTTCCCCGTCGTGATCGTCGCCATGACCGCCAAGCTCAACCCCTACGACGCGGTCCACCTGGCCCTCACCGACAAGGACCGCTACCAGCAGCTGGTCACCGACGCCCACCCGGCGATCGCCGCGTTCGGCGGGATGTTCCTGCTGATGATCTTCCTGGACTTCATCTTCGAGGACCGGGACATCCAGTGGCTGCAGTGGCTGGAGCGGCCGCTGGCCAAGCTCGGCAAGGTCGACATGCTGGCGGTCTGCATCGCCCTGATCGTCCTGCTGATCACCTCCTTCACCTTCGCCACCCACGCCCACCAGCACGGCGGCGCCCATGTCGACAAGGCTCAGACCGTCCTGATCGCCGGCATCGCCGGCCTGATCACCTACATGATCGTCGGCGGTCTGTCGGGCTACTTCGAGGACCGGCTCGAGGAAGAGGAGGAGCGCGAGCACGAGGAGGAGGAAGAGGCCGCCCGCACCGGCAAGAAGAAGTCGGCGGTGCTGCTGGCCGGCCAGGCAGCGTTCTTCATGTTCCTCTACCTGGAGGTCCTGGACGCGTCCTTCTCCTTCGACGGCGTGATCGGCGCCTTCGCCATCACCAACGACATCGTGATGATGGCCCTCGGCCTCGGCATCGGCGCCATGTACGTCCGCTCCCTCACGGTCTACCTGGTCCGCCAGGGCACCCTCGACGACTACGTCTACCTGGAGCACGGCGCCCACTACGCCATCGGCGCCCTGGCCGTGATCCTCATGGTCACCATCCAGTACGAGATCAACGAGGTCATCACCGGACTCGTCGGCGTCATCCTGATCGCCCTGTCCTTCTGGTCCTCCGTCCGCCGCAACCGCGCACTGGCGGCCGAGGGCGAGGGCACCGACGAGAAGGCCGAGGTCTCCTCGGGGGTGTGAGCCGGATCCCCTACGGGGCAGATCCGGGGTGTGACGGGGTGTGACACCCCGCCCGGTGAGGAACGCTCTGAATCGGGGCGGCCGACGCGGTCGGCCGCCCCGAAGGCGTAGTGATGGTGAACGAGTACGTGACCACCTGGGGGCGGGAATGGGTTTCTTCGACGGGCTGCGGGGCACCAGCGCCGCCGACTTCGACGCGGGCAACGCCTCGACGAACTCCATCGAACTGAGCAGGCGGCACCAGACGGTGTCCCTCACCAAGCAGGACGCGGCCACCGGCCACCTGCGCATCAACCTCACCTGGCGGATGCGCACCTCCGACTTCGACAGCAACCAGCGCACCAGCCTCTTCCGGCACCCCTTCAAGGCCCTCAGGCCACCGGAGGTCCTCGGCCACGGCCAGAGCATGGTCAACGTCGACCTGGACCTGGGCTGCCTGTACGAACTGACGGACGGCACCAAGGGCGTCGTCCAGCCGCTCGGCAACTACCTCGGAGACGTCAACGCACCGCCGTACATCAAGCTCAGCGGCGACGACCGGTTCGGCTCGGCGTCCGGCGAGACGATGTACATCAACCTCGACCACCGCGACGCCATCAAGCGTCTGCTGGTCTTCGTCTACATCTACGACCAGACCCCGGCCTTCGACCGCACCCACGCCATCGTCACCCTCTACCCCAGCAACGGCCCCCGCATCGAGATAGGCCTCGACGAACGCCATCCCCAGGCCCGCTCCTGCGCGGTGGTGATGATCGAGAACGTCAAGGGCGAACTGGTCGTCCGCCGCGAGGTGAAGTTCGTGTACGGCTTCCAGGGGGAGCTGGACCGGTTGTACGGGTGGGGACTGCAGTGGGGCAGGGGCTACAAGACGAAGGTGGAACGGTGAGCCGGTAGGCACACTCACCGTCCGACGAACTGCGGCCCCTGCGGCGGCAGCCGGAAGTTCGGATCCACCGGCCCCGCGGCCACCGGCACCGGCACCGGCTGAGGGTATCCGTACGCCGGCGGAGCCGACACCGGCTGCGGATAGCCGTATGCGGGCGGCTGCTGCGGCACGGCGGACGTCGGCTGCTCGGGCGGGAGCGGCTGGGACGGCGTCGGCTCCTCCTCCGCCTCCGACTCGTCCACCGAGATACCGAAGTCCGTGGCGAGCCCCTTCAGCCCGTTCGAATACCCCTCGCCCAGCGCGCGGAACTTCCAGCCCTCCCCGCGCCGGTACAGCTCGCCGCAGATCAGCGCCGTCTCCGCACCCGTCTCCGGCCTGATCTCGAACCGGGCCAGCGGCTCGGCGTCGGCGACCGCGGCGTCGTGCAGCAGGATGCACAGCGCCGGAACCCGGTCGAAGGTGAGCCCGTCCGCGGACGCCACCAGCAGGATGCGGCCGACGTCCGGCTCGACGCCGAGCAGGTCCGTCTGGATCGTGTCGGTCAGCCCCTCGGCGACGCGCTTCTTGCCCAGCCGCCACACCTTTCCGGAGGGGTGCCGGGGCTGGTTGTAGAAGACGAAGTCCTCGTCGGAGCGCACACGGCCGTCGGGGCCCAGCAGCAGCGCCGACGCGTCCACGTCCGGGACCCCCTGCCCGGGCGCCCAGCGCAGCACGGCGCGGACCGTCTCGGCTTCCAGCGGGACGTTCGACCCCTTCAGCATCGCGTGCGTCATGCGGTCATCCTGCCTTCTCGGTCCTGGCCACGACAATGCGGGGGGTAGTGTCCCAGTGCGCCGCCGACATGGGCGAGTTACCAGAAATTCATGCCCTCAGGGAACCCCTGACATGGATCCCTACGTACTATTACCGGCCACCCTTTACCTAACACGGAGACTCCGGCTCGCGCCCTGGGGGAGTTCTATGCGTCATTTCGGGCACATCGCCCCCGAGGTGCGGCAGCGCCTCTTCCACCGGGAGCCGTGCGCGTTCACCGCCGACTCTCCGGCCCGGCTGCTCGCCGCCGCCCTCGGCGCCACCCTGTACAGCCCGGCCACCCGGCCGCGGCTCGCCGACGACATCGTCAAGCAGGCCGGGAACGGCGTGATCTCGATGGTGCTGTGCCTGGAGGACTCGATCGACGACGCGGACGTCGTGTCCGGCGAGGAGAACCTCGTCCGGCAGTTCGCCGACCTGGCCGCCCGGCCCGGCGCCGAGCCGCCGCTGCTCTTCATCCGGGTACGCACCCCCGAGCAGATACCCGACCTGGTACGGCGTCTCGGCCCGTCCGTGCGGCTGCTGTCCGGCTTCGTGCTGCCGAAGTTCACCGAGGAGCGCGGCATTCCCTTCCTGGAGGCCCTGACGGCCGCCGAGGCCGAGAGCGGGCGCCGGCTGTTCGCCATGCCCGTCCTGGAGTCCCCGGAGCTGCTCTACCGGGAGTCCCGCGTGGACACCCTGGAGGGCATCGCCCGCGCGGTCGACAAGTACCGCGACCGGGTGCTGGCGCTGCGCCTCGGCGTGACCGACTTCTGCTCCTCCTACGGCCTGCGCCGCGCCCCCGACATGACCGCGTACGACGTGCAGGTCGTCGCCTCGGTGATCGCCGACGTCGTGAACATGCTGGGCCGGGCCGACGGCACCGGATTCACCGTGACCGGGCCCGTGTGGGAGTACTTCCGGGTCTCCGAGCGCATGTTCAAGCCGCAGCTGAGACAGAGCCCCTTCCTGGAGGTGCAGGCCGTCGAGCTGCGCGAGAGGCTGATCGAGCACGCCATGGACGGACTGCTGCGGGAGATCTCCCTCGACCAGGCCAACGGCCTGCTCGGCAAGACCTGCATCCACCCCTCCCACGTGCTGCCCGTCCACGCGCTGTCCGTGGTCAGCCACGAGGAGTACAGCGACGCCCAGGACATCCTGCGGCCGGAACGCGGCGGCGGGGGTGTACTCCGGTCGGCCTATACGAACAAGATGAACGAGGTGAAGCCGCACCGCGCCTGGGCCGAGCGGACCCTGCTCCGTGCCGAGGTCTTCGGCGTCGCCCATGAGGACGTCGGCTTCGTGGAGCTGCTCGCCGCGGGAATGAACGCATGAGGAACGCAGTGAACGACGGGGTCTGGTCCGGCAGCTGGGTCGCCGAGCGGCTCGGGGTCGAACTCGTGGGGGACGACGGCCTGCGGAGCCTGCTCGGGCTCGCCCTGCGGCGCAATCCCAAGCGGGCCCATCTGCTGGTGTCGAACGTGCTCGGCAAGCATGTTCCGCAGTCGCCGACGGTGGTGTACGAGTACGGCCACCGCCTGGGCCGACGCGTCCATGAGCTGCTCGGTGAGGCCGAGGCCGCCGGTGCCGTGGTCCTGGGTTACGCGGAGACGGCGACCGGGCTGGGCCACGCGGTCGCCGACGGGCTCGGTGCGGCGCCGTATCTGCACTCCACCCGTCGGCCGGTGCCGGGGGTCGCCCGTGCGGGCGGCTTCGAGGAGAGCCACTCGCACGCCACCTCCCATCTGCTGCTCCCCGAGGACCCCGGCCTGCTGACCGGAGATGGTCCGCTGGTCCTGGTCGACGACGAGTTCTCCACCGGGAACACGGTCCTGAACACCATCCGTGAGCTGCACGGACGCTGTCCGCGCAAGCGTTACGTGGTGGTCGCCCTGGTCGACATGCGCTCGCCCGAGGACGCCGACCGGATGGATCGATTCGCCGCCGGGATCGGCGCCCGGGTGGACCTGATCGCCGCTGCCTCCGGGACCGTACGGCTGCCGGAGGGCGTGCTGGACAAGGGGCAGCGGCTGGTCGCCGAGCATGACCGGCGGCACGCCCCGCCCGAGCCGTCGTACGGCCGTGTCACCCGCGTGGAGCTCCACTGGCCCCCCGGCCTCCCCGACGGCGGCCGGCACGGCTTCACGCCCGCTCACCGTGCCCGCCTCGAAGCCGCCCTGCCCGCCATGGCCGCCCGAACAGGCGACGCCCTCCCCGCCGGCGCCCGGCGCGTCCTGGTCCTCGGCTTCGAGGAGCTGATGTACGCCCCCCTGCGCCTCGCACGCGAACTGGAGCGGGTCACGGACGCCGAGGTGCGGTTCTCCACCACCACCCGCTCGCCCGTCCTCGCGCTGGACGACCCGGGGTACGCGATCCGTACCCGCCTGGTCTTCCCCGCCCACGACGACCCGGCCGACGGCCCCGGCGACCGCTACGCCTACAACGTCGCAGGCGGCGGCTTCGACGCCGTCGTGGCCGTGGTCGACTCCGTCGCCGACACCCCCGCCCTGCACGCCCCCGACGGCCTGCTGGCCCGCCTCGCCGCCCACACCCCGCACGTCCTGCTCGCGGTCGTCCCCTCGTACGTCCCGCACGCTCCCGAAAGGCCGGCCATGCTGCCCGAGCCCCTCCGTGGCCCCGCATTCTCCAGCTACGCGCCCGAGGAGGTCGGCTGGCTGCTCCAGGACCTCTCCGACGTCACGCTGGAGGCGCCGACCGAGGAGCGCGAGGAGGCCATCCAGAGCGGCGGCGCGCACTACGCCGAGTCGCTGCCGGTGGAGTACCAGCCCAGCGAGCAGTACCAGCAGCTGTTCCACGCGGCCCTCGACGTCTCCGCCGCCCGGATCGCCCAGGCGGTCGGCGTGGTGACCGAGGCTGTCATCGCCGAGCGGTCGCCACGCCCGGTGCTGGTCTCGCTCGCCCGGGCGGGCACGCCGGTCGGCATCCTGATGCGCCGCTGGGCCCGGTTCCGGCACGGCCTCGACCTGCCGCACTACGCGGTGTCGATCGTGCGCGGCCGCGGCATCGACGCCAACGCGCTGCGCTGGCTCGCCGCCCACCACGACCCGCGGGACGTGGTGTTCGTCGACGGCTGGACCGGCAAGGGCGCCATCACCCGCGAACTCGCCCAGGCCGTCGAGGAGTTCGAGGCGAAGGAGGGCATCACCGGCTTCGACCCGGAGATCGCCGTACTCGCCGACCCGGGCTCCTGCGTGCGCACCTACGGCACCCGCGAGGACTTCCTCATACCCTCCGCCTGCCTCAACTCGACCGTCTCCGGCCTGATCTCCCGTACGGTGCTCCGCGCGGACCTGGTCGGTCCGGACGACTTCCACGGCGCGAAGTTCTACCGCGAACTCGCCGGCGCCGACGTCTCCGTGGCCTTCCTCGACGCCGTCTCCGCCCGCTTCCCGGAGGTCGCCGACAGCGTCGGCACCGCGGTCAAGGAGCTGATGGCCGAGGACCGCGCCCCGACCTGGGCCGGCTGGCGGGCCGTGGAGCGGATCAGCGAGGAGTACGGCATCCACGACGTGAACCTCGTCAAGCCCGGCGTCGGCGAGACCACCCGGGTGCTGCTGCGCCGGGTGCCCTGGAAGATCCTGGCCCGCGCAGGGGCCGGCGCCGACCTCGACCACGTGCGCCTGCTCGCCGCGCAGAGGGGCGTCCCCGTCGAGGAGGTCGGCGAACTGCCGTACACCTGCGTCGGGTTGATCCACCCCAAGTACACGCGCGGTGCCACGGGCGCCGACGGCAGGGCGGTGAACGTCTGATGCCGGTGCTGGTGGCGAGCGACCTCGACCGCACGCTGATCTACTCCTCGGCGGCCCTCGCGCTGACCATGCCGGACGCGCGGGCGCCCCGGCTGCTGTGCGTGGAGGTGCACGAGGCCAAGCCGCTCTCCTACATGACCGAGACGGCGGCCCAGCTGCTGACCGACCTCGGCGACACGGCCGTCTTCGTGCCGACGACGACCCGGACGCGCAAGCAGTACCAGCGGATCAACCTGCCCGGGCCGCCCCCGAAGTACGCGATCTGCGCCAACGGCGGCCATCTGCTGGTCGACGGCGTGACGGACACCGACTGGCACGCCGGTGTCCTCGCCCGCCTCGCCGACGAGTGCGCGCCGCTGGCCGAGGTCCAGGACCATCTGCTGCGCTCGGCCGACCCGGCCTGGGTGCGCAAGCACCGCGTCGCCGAGGACCTGTTCGCCTACCTCGTCGTCGAGCGCGAGCTGCTGCCCGAGGACTGGGTGAAGGAGCTGGCGGTGTGGGCGGAGAACCGCGGCTGGACCGTCTCGCTCCAGGGCCGCAAGGTCTACGCCGTCCCCAAGCCGCTCACCAAGAGCGCGGCCGTCCGTGAGATCGCCCGCCGCGCCGGCGCGGAGCTGACACTCGCGGCGGGTGACTCCCTCCTGGACGCCGACCTCCTGCTCGCCGCCGACCGAGGCTGGCGCCCCGGTCACGGCGAACTGGCGGACGCGGGCTGGGCCGCACCACAGGTCGTGGCACTTCCGGAGCGGGGGATCCTGGCAGGGGAGCGGATCGTACGGGAGTTCCTGAAGGCGAGCCGCACCGCACCCCCGACGGGCGCCTAACCGCAGCACCCTCCGCCACAACAGCCGCCGCCCCCACCCGGCGCCGGAGCAGCCGCCGTGCCGCCCACCGCGACGGTGGACAGCAACTTGACCGTGTCGTCATGCCCCGCGGGGCATGACGCGGGGGCGGCGGACTCGGCCATGGGACGGCTCAGTTCGAAGGTGTCACCGCAGGTGCGGCACCGGTACTCGTAGCGAGGCATGGCCACAGATTACTGGTCGGCCTGCTCACGCTCGACGGCTTCCGGGTGCCGGGCCCGCCAGTACGGGTTGTCGTGCGGCAGGGTCGAGCCGACCCGGCCGTACATGCCGAAGGTCATCAGCAGCAGGCCCACGACGAAGCTGAACAGCACGTTCTGGATCTTGAACGCCAGGAAGTTGTGGGGGGTGTCGAGCAGGCCGAGGAACAGGAAGCCGTTCAGCAGGAACAGGATCCCGAGGACCATGTTCAGCGTGGACGCGACGTTCCCCCCGATCACCATGCCGACCAGCAGGATCGCGCCGATGCAGATCGACAGCACACTCAGCGTGCCGTTGGTGTTCAGGCCGGTGACCGTCGCTCCGCCGGTGTCGAAGTAGCCGATGTGGTGGATCAGGCCCAGGACGCCGAAGACGACGAGGAACGCGCCGATCAGGCCCGCACCGATCCGGTAGACCGTGTTCAGCCGGTGGTCGACGGGCAGGTGCTTGTCGAACTCGATCCGCCGTCGCGGCCCCGTGTCCCGCGTGTGCACTGCGTGTGTGGCCATGTCCGCCTCCCTCGGGCGCTAGCGGAGGCCATCCGTCCACCCAATATCCGCCTGCCCGGCCCACGCGGCAACACACCTGCCCCTGCGGCGGGTCCCCTCAGTGCCCCCCGCGCTCCTCGCGAATCTGCGCCACCACTGCAGCCGCCGTCTGCCGCACCGCATCCGTCTCGGTCAGGAAGTGCCAGAAATCAGGGTGCCGGCCGGTCTCCAGCGAAGCGATCGCCCGCTCCAGCCGGGCCACCGCGTCGTCCAGTGGCCGGGCGTGCCGGGGATCGGGGGTCGTACGGCCCGTCATGGCCAGCCGCTGGGCGTCCCGGATCGCGAACCGGGTGCGCTCGATCTCGGCCTGCGGATCCTTCTGTACGGCGTTCAGCCGGGCAAGCCGGTCCCCGGCGGCCGACACGGCCTCGTCGGTGGTGTTCAGCAGGGCCCGTACCGTCGACAGCAGCGAGGTGGCGTCCGGCCAGCGCTGGGCGTCCCGCGCCGCCTGGGCGTCGCGGAGCTTCAGCTCGGCCTGCCGTACGTTCTCCCCGGCCTGCTCGGGGACATGCTGCAGGTCCTGCCAGCAGGCGGCGGCGAACCGACGGCGCAGCTCGCTCAGCACCGGGTCCACCTGTGCGGCCCTGGTGGTGAGCGCCTGGGCGCGGGTGCGCAGGCTGACCAGCCGGTGGTCGATCTCGGCGGCCTTCTCCGGCAGCCGCTCGGCCTCGGCCCGGATCGCCCCTGCCTCCCGCTGCACCCGCTCGGCCCGCTCCAGGGTCTGCGCCACCCCGTGCTGCCCGGCGCCCTGGTTCAGCCTGGTCAGCTCCGGCGAGAGCGCGGCGAGCCGGCCGGCCAGGTCATCGGCCCGCAGCCCCCGCTCCCGTACGGCGTCCAGGGCGTTGCTCGCGCCCAGCAGCGCCTGCCGGGCCCGCTCCACGGCGGGCGCCAGCCGGGCCAGCTGGGTCTCGGCCGTGCCGAGCAGCGGCCCGAGCGAGCTGCCGAAACGGTCCAGCTCCTGCTTGACCCGGACCAGCTCGTCCTTGGCGGACGTCAGCTCCGCGCGCGCCCGGGAGGCCGCGGCGGCCTCCAGATCGTCCCGGTCCAGGTCATGGGCGTCGACGGCCTGGATGTAGCGCTGGCTGACCTCGTCGATCCGCCGCCCGAGCGCCTCGAAGTCGGCGACGGCCCGCCGGGCGGCGGGGGAGTCGTCCACGGCCGTGATCGTCTCTATGGAGATCCGCAGGTCGCGCTGGGCGGTGTCCAGTTCGTAGAACGCGGCCGCCGCGGCGTCCTTCGCCGCCTGCGCCTCGGCCCGCTGGCTCTCCGCCCGGCCGCCGAACCAGCGCCGGGTCCCGCCGCCGGCGAACGCGGCGGGCAGGGCGAGCGCGGCCAGCACCGGCAGGCTCATCAGGGTCAGGGTGTCGCGCAGGGCCGTGGACCCGGACCGGGCCCGGACGGTCGACGGCGGGTACGACCGCGTCGCTGGCGTGCCCGGTGTCGCCGTCACATCCCTCTCCCGTGCTGTGGTCCGCCGTGGGTGGTGCCATTCTCCCACCCGTTGAAGACGAACACACGGGCCGGTCAGTTCGCCGTACGGACAGTCACTTTCCCGTCCGAGGAGTGGGCCGAGACCCGGTGCGCGCTGTTGCCGTCGCGGGGCACGGACACCGAGACCGTGCCGTCGTCGGCACCGGCCGACACCCGGTAGGCGGCCCTGGGCAGGACGACCGTGACGGCGCCGTCGGTGCTGGAGGCGTCCACCAGGTCGGGTACGCCGGACAGCTGGACCTGTACGGAGCCGTCGGTGGAGTCCGCCTTCACCTGGCGGGAGGAGACGTCGGCGCGCAGCGAGCCGTCGGCCGACTTCAGGTCGAGCGGCCCGCTGGAGTCGGTGACGCGTACGGCGCCGTCGCTGGTGTCGACGCTCAGCGGATCCCGGAACCCGTGGGCCCGTACGCTGCCGTCGGCGTTGTCGATCTTCACGCCGATCCCGCGCGGCACCTCGATCCGGTGCCTGGCCGAGCAGTCGGCGATGAACCCCGAGCAGTGCACGCGCAGCACCAGCCGGTCGTCCTGGAAGGACCACCGCACCGTCGGGTTGTGGCCGACGACGACGGATCCCTGGAACCACCGGGTCACCTCGACGGTGCCGGGCTTGGCGGAGTCCGTGGCGACGACCTCCAGGGCGGAGTTGTCCGAGTCGATCGTGAGGGTGCGGCCGTGCAGGGCGAAGGAACGGTGGTCGGGATGCGTGTCGTCACCGGCGTCGGCGCCGCAGGCGCTGACGCCCGCGACGAGCACGCCGGTGACGACGGCCATGGCGGCGGCGCGGACGGGAACGGGACGGCTCATGCGGGTCATGCGGGAACTCCCCCTGGGATGCGGTCTGCCAGGACCGTAAGCGAGCCGGGGTGGGCGGGGCGATGAGGACCGCTCCCGGACCGGGGTGGGGTTAACCCCCGTAAACGGCCGGTGGCCCGGCGTTACGGGTTTGCGGTGCACCGGTCGCGGCAAGGTAGGCTGTCGACTCGTCCTGGGCGCGCTGCCCGGGTGTCCGGGTGCGTAGCTCAGGGGTAGAGCGCCTGCCTTACAAGCAGGATGTCGGCGGTTCGAAACCGTCCGCGCCCACAGTCGAGCCCCCGGCCATGGCCGGGGGCTTCGTCATTCCTCCTCACTGCCCTGCTCGTGCGCGTGCTTCAGCCTGCTGCGGGCATCCATGCGGTCCGCTGCCGCGACCTCGGCCCAGAAGCGGTGCGTGCTGACGAAGACCGCGAGTTCGTGCTCGCGGCGGCGCAGCTTCTCCACCTCGGCCTGCTCGTCCGCCGACCAGCCCGGGGACGCGGGCCGCTCCACCTTCCGCCAGCCGGTGTCGTCGCTGAAACCGTCCATCGGCTCCACCGACCAGGGCAGCCGCTTGAGCAGGGCCGACAGCTCGGCCCGGACCTGATGCAGCTCCTCCTGACCGGCGAGGAGGTCACTGGGGAATTCATAGGTCGTAGCCACACGCCAATGCTACGCCTGTTCGATTTTGAGTGGCGAGTTCGTTCCTGGGGTTCGGGGGAGGTTCAGCCGAACGGGTGGCCCGAGCGTGGGCCCGGACCAGTGCGGTGCATCCGGTGCCGGCTCAGTGGGTGCCGACCCACTGAGCCGACGCGGTCTCAGTGGCCGGCGGCCCGCAGTTCGGCCACCAGACGGGCCGTCACCGGTGCCGGGACGCCGTGCCGCTCGGCCGCGCGGAGCAGGGCGCCGCCGATGGCGTCGAGTTCGAGCGGGCGGCCCGCCTCCGCGTCCCGTTGCATGGACGACTTGGCGCCGGGCGGGAAGGCGTCGTACCGGGCCAGCGCCTGGGCCGGGTCGGCGGGGGCGCCGCACGCGCGGCTGACCGCGGTGGTCTCGGCGACCAGGGACTCCAGCTCCTCGCGGTGCAGGGTGCGGGCTTCGCCGAGCGGGAGGCCGTACCGGGTGGTGAGCAGGGCGAAGGGGGCGAGGAAGGCCATCTTGGCCCACAGGGCCGCCGTCTCGTCCTTGACCACACGGGCCGTCGCGCCGGCGGAGACGAGGGTGGCCGCGAGGCCGTCGAGAAGGGGGCGGGGCACGGCGTCCCCGGCCAGGTCGATCTCCGTGAACGGACTGCCGTGTTCGATCACTCCCGGAGCCACACGGGTGGACTCCACGCGGATCACCGCCGGGGCGACCCGGTCGGGGCGGTGGCGGGCGCGGAACCGGCCGGGGTGTTCGACGCCGTTCAGGAGCGGTACGACCAGGGCGTCGCCCAGAGCCTCCGGCGGCACCCGGGTGAGGGCGGCGTCCAGCGCGGTGTGCTTGACGGCGATCACGCAGGCGTCCACCGGTTCGCGCAGCTCGGTGTCCGCCTCGACGGGAGCGGTGAAGTCGCCGAACTGCGGGCTGCGGACGGTGATTCCGGTACGGCGCAGGGCGTCGGCCGTACGCTCCTGGGCCAGGCAGATCACGCGGTGGCCGGAGCGGGAGAGCAGGGCGGCGAGGAGTCCGCCGGTGCCGCCGGGGCCGAGGACGGCCACGGCGTGCTCTGTGGTCGTGGGCTCGGTGGTCATGGGCTCGGTGGTCATGAGGAGGTTCCTCTCGTCGGTCGGCCCCGGGAGTCGGTGGCCGCCTTCGCCGCGATCATCGCACCGGGGCGTGGTGTGCGTGAGACTGGGGGCATGTGCCGGAGTATCAAGACGCTGCGTCCGCCCGTGCTGCCCGACGAGGCCACGGAGGACGACATCCACGCCGCCGCGCTGCAGTACGTACGGAAGGTCTCGGGCTTCCGCGCGCCCGCCGCGCACAACCGCGAGGTCTTCGACCGCGCGGTGGCCGCGGTGGCCGAGGCCACGGCGGAGCTGCTCGGGGGGCTGGAGGTGCGGGGGCAGTCGGTACGGCCCTCCGCCGCAGTCCGGCATGACGGGTAACGGATAACTCCGCGTCCTCGCAAGGGGGTTGGGTCGCAGAGGGCGTGATGAAGCGGCCCTCCGCTTCCCCCGGCCGACGAGTTTGTCCGCGCCTGACGGACCATCAGGGCACCGCCTGGGCAAGGAAGTTCACCTTCGGAGTGCCCGCTGAAGGGGGCACCGGGTGTCCGCGGCGGGGGCCCGGCCGGCGGAAACCGGAACCATGGCCAAATGTTGAACTTGCAAGCACTGGTTAGGCGGGCCTAACCTGGGTCCTCATTCGGTACCGCCGCCCCCACGACCGGCCCCTTGGATGTCCCCGGCCGGCCCGACCGACACCGAAGAGGAGATCCCCTCATGTCCGCACGTCTCAACTCCGCTCAGCCCTATGTCCTCGGGCTCTTCCGCATCGTCGTAGGCCTGCTCTTCGCCGTGCACGGCGCCGCGTCCCTCTTCGGCGTCCTCGGCGGTGCCGTCGGCACCCAGGGCGGCACGATCCCGGCCGGCACCTGGCCCGGCTGGTACGCGGCCGTGATCCAGCTGGTCGCCGGCGGCCTGGTGCTGCTCGGCCTCGGCACCCGCGGGGCCGCGCTGATCGCCTCGGGCTCGATGGCGTACGCCTACTTCGACGTGCACCAGCAGGCCGCGCTGTGGCCCATCCAGAACGGCGGAGAGCTCTCGGTCCAGTTCTGCTGGGCCTTCTTCCTGCTGGTCTTCACCGGGTCCGGCGCCTTCGGGCTCGACCGGCTCGTCGCCCGCCGCACCGCCGCGGGCGGCCGGGCCGCCGCCGAGCGGACCCCGATAGCCGCCTGACCAGGAACGGCGCCCTTTCCCGCCACGGGGGAAGGGCGTCGTCCGGTCTCCGGGCGTCCCTCGCCTACGACGCTCCGCGGAAGCGCACGGTGAGGCAGGCCACCCGGGCCCCCTTGGTGCCGGGCTCGCTGTGGATCACCACCGAGCTCGCCTCACCCTTCCGGAAGGCCCAGGCGTGCGTGGCGACGGCGCCGCCGTTGCCGTTCGCGTTGGACTTGAAGTCCAGCCAGACCTCGTTCGCCGTGTTGACATGGGCGGCGTCCATGCCGGGCTTGTTCTGGTAGTGCTTGCCGGCGGCCGCGGGGTCGGCGCCGCAGGCTTTCTGGTGGACGTGGACGCCGAAGGAATGGTTGGGTTTGACTCCGGCCACCCGCAGCTCGACGGTCGTGGCACCGCTCGGCCGGGTGGTCTGGCGGACCTGGATCAGGGCGCCCGCCGGGACGAGGTTCTGGTCGTACGCCACCGCCTGCGGCTTGCTGGACGCGGCCGGCGCGGAGAACGCGCCGAAGGTCTCCAGCGAGTAGCCCTGGCCGGTGCCTCCGGTCCCGGTCGCGAACAGGGCTGCGGCGAGGGTGCCCGCGTATATGGCTGCCACCATGATGTGCACCTTTTTCTGCGCGTGTGCGCCGTTTCGTTCGGATGTGTGCCTGATGTTCCGGACAGGCCTCTCTCCATTGCGACGGACGCGGCAGGGCTCCGCCGCACAGCCTGCGCTGTTCGGGTGAGCGGAATACCCCGGAAGCCTCTGACGACCCGCCGGCGGGTGATTCGCCCCCGAAGCCCCTCCTGTCACACCCCCGGCGTACGCTGTCTGGCTGTCAACGGGGGAGCAACGGGAGTCGTGGTGTTCGAGAATGTGGGGTCACTGGCCGCCGGGCCGTGGATCTATGCGGCCGTGGCCGTGTCCGTGTTGCTTGACGTGTTCGTGCCAGTGCTGCCGAGCGGTGTGCTCGTCATCACGGCGGGTACGGCAGCGGCGGCGGGCTCGGACGCGGCGGCCGGCCGGGTCCCGCACGACGTGCCGGACATCCTGGCCCTGATCCTCTCCGCGGCGACCGCCTCGGTCCTCGGCGATCTGGTGGCGTACCGCCTGGCCTGGCGGGGCGGTACGCGACTGGACCGGGCGATAGCCCGCTCCCGGCGCCTGACCACCGCGCAGGAACGTCTCGGCGATGCCCTGGCCCAGGGCGGCGGAGCGCTCGTCGTGCTCGCCCGCTTCGCCCCCGCGGGCCGCTCGGTCGTCTCCTTCTGCGCGGGCGCGGCGCACCGCCGAGCCCGCGACTTCGTTCCCTGGTCCGCCCTGGCGGGCCTGTCCTGGGCCGCGTACAGCGTCGCCCTCGGCTACTACGGCGCCCAGTGGCTCGGTGCGACATGGGTGGCCACGGGTGTCTCCTTCGCGGCCCTTTTCGCCGCGGGCGCGGTGGCGGGGTACCTCATGCGACGCCGGGCGGCGTAGGCGCTTGCCGCGGCGCCCGCACCGGGGGACTCCGCCCCCTGGGCCCCGGGCCTGTGCCCACGGCGCCGCCCGGCCGGCTCGGGTGGCGCCGTGCGGCGGCTCGGTCCGGTGGGCTCCGTCAGGAGTTCGCCAGGTGGTTCGTCAGCGCCGTCTGCTCGGCGCGAAGGCCTGCCGCTGGGCGGTGGTCCACTTGCTCGCACCGGAGTCCCGGGGCTCGGCGAGCGGGACGAGTGCGACGGGGTTCACACCGTGGCCTTCGCATCCCTTTCGCATCCCTTACGATGGGGAGCGCAGAAGGGGAGTAGCTCTTCGCCGGACCGTCGACATACTGCTCAGCCAGCCTGAGCCGGCGCCCGGAGGCGGACCCTCGAGTCTTTCGAGGACCGCCAGCGAGACCTTCGGCAAGCAGTGCACGTCCGTGTCCCCGCGACACGGACGCCGAGTGTGCTGCCGTGCCGAGGTGTCATCGCAAGACGTACCGCACTCTCGGCGGGGCAGCCCCGACCGATTGAGGAACCTTGATCAGCATCACCGTGACGGCGCTCGTCTTCGGCGTCATCTTCCTCGCCGAACTGCCGGACAAGACCGCGCTCGCCGGTCTCGTCCTCGGCACCCGCTACCGCGCGAGCTACGTCTTCGCCGGTGTCGCCGCCGCCTTCCTGCTGCACGTCGTGCTGGCCGTCGCGGCCGGCAGCGTGCTGACCCTGCTGCCCCAGCGGATCGTGCACGCCGTCACCGGTGTCCTCTTCCTCGGCGGTGCCGCGATGCTGCTGCTGCACAAGGGGGAGGACGAGGAGGAGATCAAGAAGCCCGCCGACCAGTCCTTCTGGAGGGTTGCCGGTACGGGCTTCATGCTGATCCTCGTCGCCGAGTTCGGCGATCTCACCCAGATCATGACCGCCAACCTCGCCGCCCGCTACAACGACCCGATCTCCGTCGGCCTCGGCGCCGTGCTCGGTCTGTGGGCCGTCGCCGGACTCGGCATCGTCGGCGGAAAGGCCCTGATGAAGAAGGTGCCGCTGCGGCTGATCACGCAGATCGCGGCCCTGCTGATGCTCGCGCTCGGCGTGTGGAGCCTGTACGAGGCGGTGGCAGTCTGAACCCCGGCGTGCCCCAGCGGTCGTGAACCCCGGCCGTACCCGGCCCCGCCCCAGCCTTGACCAGCCCCTGCCCTCACACCTGACCCAGGCTCGGCCCCGCCCCAAACCCCGCCCCGAGCCCTGACCCGGCCCTCGTCCTCGCCCCGGGTCTGGCTGGGGCTCGATCATGGCCTTGCCCCCGATTGGCTCGAGCCTGGCTCGGCCCTGACTCCGCGCCCAGGCCTGGTTCCTGGCACGGCCTTCTGAGCTTGTTCCGCTTTGACGGACACCATCGGTGTGGTGGTCAGGCTGCCAGTGCGGCCTCGTAGTCGGCGGGGCTGCAGTAGTCGAGGCTGCTG